>JAXDQB010000149.1:0-6430 GCA_034668065.1 Paraburkholderia sp. | reverse complement strand
CGGACAACGGACTTCGTGCCACGAATGTATGCCCGATACCTTCGCGGCGTAAAGTAATCAAAAAAATGGGTTTTCAAACGGGTCTTCAAACGGGTCTTCAAACGGGTCTTCAAAAAGCGGGTCTTCGAGAAGCGGGTCTTCGAGAAGCGGGCGCGAGCGCTCCCGCGGCTAACGCGCGTCAGCTTTCAAGCGGGCCTAGCGAAGGCGCCACGCCTGCAAGCCCGAGTCAGATCGACATGCCCTGCATGCGATGGGCGAACCGTGTGCGTTCGGCGTTATCCATGAGGGCGAGGAATTGCTCGCCATCCATATGGACCAGTTCTTCGTGATCGCCCGACTCGAAGTAGACGTCGGACTGCTGCGCGAGGGTTTCGTCGAGATAGGTCTGCATGCCGTAGGCCGTGCAAACGGGGGGCAGCGCGCCGAGATCGCAATCCTTGAACAGCTCGCGCATGTCCGTTTCCTTGGCGAGCGTCAAGTGGCGCCCCGTCTTCGCCCATAGCTCGGATAGCCGCACCGAGTGCGTCGAGGGCAGGACTGCCGCCACGTAACCATGCTCGTCCTCGAGCAGAACGGTCTTGGCGAGGCGCTCGCCAGGCACGTGCGCAGCAGCCGCTGTCTCGACGCTGGAGTGACTGTACGGGTGCCGGACGATCTCATAACGGGAGGCTTTGCTGCGCAAGCACTCCTGGAGGGTGGCTGACATGGACATGACGCACCTCCTTCAATAAGACACATGGAGCCGCACGCAAGGCGGAAAACGGGCGAGAGCCTCTATTGCGAACGAGTTCGCGAACGTGTTCGCGCGCGGTTCTCCTAGCATAGGCGGTGGTTTGGGCACGGGCGAGGCGTTTTCAGGCAGGGCGGAAATTTGACCATCATCCGGAGCCGCTCCTTTTCCGCAGCCAGGCGGTTCGGCACGCTTTATGCGCTTTTTGGTGTTTTGATTGTTCGCGGATGAAGCAAGGAGATGCTTCATGGCGACCCTCGGCCGCGCCCTGACTCAGCCCAACCCTGCGAGAGGGCACTTTGTCCGCTTCTATCACGCCGAGTCGTTGCTTGTGGACGAGGTTGTCGAATTTGCACGCCGGGCGCTGGATCTTGGAGGACGCGCGATCCTCATCGCCACGCCTGCGCATCTTTCCGCCATCACGCCGCGCCTTGCCGAATTCGTCCTGGTTCGCGACGGTATGCCGGTTGAGGGCGGTGCACTTGTGTCGATCGACGCGGAAGTGGCGCTGGCTGGCTTTATGGTCGACGGCTGGCCCGACGAGGCGCGTTTTTTTGCGACGATCGGCGCTCTGCTGGCGAAGGCGCCGGCGACGGTGGCGACCGCGAGCGGCTCCGTCCATGCGTTTGGCGAGATGGTCAGCGTGCTTTGCGCCGCTGGGCACTACGATGCCGCGCTGCGCGTGGAAGCGCTTTGGAATGCGCTCGCGCGACATCACTCGTTCACGCTCTTCTGCGCGTATCCGCATGCGCTTTTCCCGAACGCGGAGCAAAGCCGGATGTTCGAGAGGATTTGCCATGAGCACACGCGCGTGTTGCCGAGCGAGGTGCTCGTCCGCGCGAAGCAGTCGGACTCGCATCGGGTGATCGCGCAGTGGCAGCAAAAGGCGGCCGCGCTCGAAGTCGAGGTGGAGCGTCGTCGCGACGCCGAGGCAGCGCTGCGGCGGCGCGAACGCGAGCTTGCCGGATTCGTCATGAACGCGCCTGTGGCCGCCGCGCTGCTCGGCGGTGCCGAGCATACTTTCAGGCTCGCGAACCATCGCTACCGAGAACTGGTCGCCTGCGACGATCCGGTCGGCCGCACCTATGCCGATGTTTGCAACGCCGCGGCCGGCGCGCAGCACGGCGCGGAAATCGTCGATCTGCTGACGAAAACCTACGAGCGCGGACAATCGATGAAGCGAGAGGAGTATCGCGTTGACATGAGAAGGGGCGACGGCGCCTTCGAGCCGCGCTATTTCACGTTCCATTTCGAGCCGTTACGCTCGGATGGCGCGGAGGTCGACGGTGTGATCGTCATTGCCGTCGAAGTCACCGAGCAGATCCGCGCGCGGGCCCGTTTTGAGAAGTCGCATGCCGAGCGCGAGCGGCTGCTGCTCGAACTCGAACGCGCGAGCCGCACAAAGGACGAATTTCTGGCGATGCTCGGTCACGAGCTGCGCAATCCGCTGTCGCCGATTGTGACGGCGCTCCAGCTGATGGGCATGCGTTCGGACGCGGCCACGTCGCACGAGCAGGGCATCATCCAGCGCCAGGTCAATCACCTGGTGCGGCTCGTGGACGACTTGCTCGACATCTCGCGCATCACGCGCGGCAAGATCGAGCTCAAGAAACGGACGGTGCGGGTGGCCGATGTGCTCACCAATGCCGTCGAGGTGGCGAGCGTGCTGCTCGAGCAGCGCCGGCACCGGCTGAGCGTCGACATCGAGCCCGATCTCGTTTGGACCGTCGACGGGACGCGTCTCGCGCAAGTCGTCTCGAACCTGCTCACCAATGCAGCGCGCTACACGCCCGTCGGCGGTCACGTAGGTCTTGCCGCCTGGCACGAAGGAGCCGATATGGTCGCCGTCAGCGTGCGCGACAACGGCATGGGCATTCCGAAAAAAATGCTGCCGCGCGTTTTCGATCTTTTCTTCCAAGGTAAGCGCAGCCTCGATCGAGCCGAGGGAGGCCTCGGCATCGGGCTCGCGCTCGTCAAAAACCTCGTCGAAATGCACGGCGGGAGTGTCAGTGCGTCCAGCGCCGGGTCTGGGCGCGGTAGCGAGTTCAAGATTTGCGTGCCCGCCGCGTTGTCGATGCGCGAGGGCAGCGGAGCGACAGGCGAGGCCGCGTCCCGCCAGGCAGCGCTCGCGCAATCGCCTGCTCCTCACGGCCGGCGCGTGCTGCTCGTCGACGACAACGTCGACGGCGTCGAAGCGCTCGCGCTCCTTCTGGCGGAATACGGCCACGAGGTGAAGGGCATCTGCGATCCCGTGTCGGCGCTTCAGGTCTTCCGCAGTTTCGAGCCCGAGATCGCCGTCATCGACATTGGGCTGCCGGTCATGGACGGATATCAGCTGATCGCCCGGCTACGCACCATGCTGGGCGGTCGCGCGTGCTTGTTCGTCGCGCTGACGGGCTACGGCCAGGATGTCGACAGAAGCCGCAGCCGCGAGGCCGGATTCGACCATCATCTCGTCAAACCTGTTGACCCGTCGCAACTGCTGCGCCTCATCAGCGAATTGCCGAGGCATGCTTAGGGCGTGGTTCAGAAGCGTGACCCAGAGGCGTGACCCAGAGGCGTGATTCAAGGGCGTGATTCAGGGCCGTGCTCGCTCGCGCGCAGCCGCGCATCTAGGGCGGCTTCGAACTGGTCAAGCACCGCGGGCGCGGCATCGGTTACCGCCCACCAGACCATGGCGTGCTCGCGCCAGCGCGCGAGCGCATAGCCGTCGCGCAGCAGCGCCGCGGCGCCGGCTTGCTCGGCTGCGTCGGCGTCCGTATCGGGCAGCACGTAGACATCCACGACATGCTTGCGGTAACGATAGACGAGCACTGCGACGCGGCGATGCCCGAGGTAGTCGAGGCGTCCGCCCACGAGTGCGAAGCCGCTCGATGCCAAGTCCTCCACCGGCGGCGCGTAGTCGAGCCGGCCGTTGAACCAGGGCTTCACGGTGTGCTGATCGGACGAGACGACATCAATGTCGTGGCCCGACAACTGCGCACGCACGTGGCTCGCGACAAGCTCGTCGACGAAGGCGTCCGAGGCGGCCGGCCGATTTAGCGTGAGCGTGACGGCGACGACGGCTGCCGTCGCGCACAGCGCGAGGCCGACGGCGGCCATCGCGCCGATGCGGGCAGCGGAGCCTGACACTGCGGCAGCGCGGCCGGCAAAACGAGGCAGGTGAGGGAGGTGCCAGCCGTCGTTGCGCCAGGCGAGGCGGGGCAGGCGCCAGCTTTCCTTCCACCAGGCGAAGCCCATGCGGTGACGCAGCCCCGGCTCAGGCTCGGGCTCAGGCTCCGTGACCGGCGGCAGCCCCGCCAAAATGCTTGCGCGCAGCCGCTCGGGCGCACGGTGGTAGTCGGCCTGACGAAGAGCCCGGCCAAGCGCGAGCACGGCTTCGCTCTCGCGACGGCACACGGCGCACCGTTCCAAATGCGCCTGCACGCATCTGGCTTCGGAAGTGGAAAGCTCGCGATCGACATACGCGTCGATAAGCGGCCGGACTTCGTTACACTCCATCGGGCGTCTCCCTTGATATGGGGCCGGGCGCGGGTGTCGGCGCGCGCTTGCGCGAGGCCATGTCAGGACCCTCGCCTTTGCGTGCCGAGTTGCCCGTGGGGTGGCCCGCGGGGTTGGCCGCGCTTTGCTGCGGCCGCAATACGGCCGCGAGCTTGCGACGCGCGCGTGCGAGCCGCGACATGACGGTGCCGATGGGCAAGTCGGCGATGATGGCGATATCGCGATAGCTCATGTCCTCCAGCTCGCGCAAAATCAGCATTTCGCGGAATTCCACCGGCAATTGCGCGAGCGCTTCGTGCACCTGCCGCGCGTCCTCTTCTCGTATCAAGAGCGCCTGCGGGTCGCTGGGCGAGGCGCCCCAGCCGTCGATCGTCATCTCGTCGATCCGGTCGATTTCGTCATCGAAAGCCGCCACTTCGCGCGACGATGCGCGCCGCTGCCATTCGGTGTACCAGGTGCGCCGCACGATTGCGAGCAGCCACGGCCGCGCGGTGTCGCCGCGAAACGAATCGAAGAAGCGCAACGCGCGCATGAACGCCTCCTGCACGATGTCCTCGGCGTCGTTCGAGTTGCCGCACAGCCAGCGCGCAAGGTTGTACGCCGCATCGAGATGCGGCAGCGCCATCTGCTGGAAGCGTCGGCTGCGCTCGGCTTCGGCGAGCGCGCCAGCGCCGTGTTCGCCGTGTCCGCTTTGTTCGCTGTGTCTATCGGTCTCGGCCACCCTGGTCCTCCAGGCGTTAGGCTGCACTGCCGGCCACCGCCCAAGTTTATTCCCAGCAGACCGGTTCCGTCGCACGATCGCGCGTTCAATCATGTTCAGTCAACGGACGACGATCCGCCCGACCATTACCGGATGAATCCCGCAGTAGTAGCTGTAAGTGCCCGGCTTCGCCAGCACGGCGGAAAACGAATCGTTGGTGTCGAGCGCCGGCGACGACTTGAATGCGCCCCCCACGCTGACGACGACGTGCGGCTCCTCGTCGCGATTGGTCCAGACAATGCGGGCTCCGGCCGGCACGCTCAAGTCCTTTGGCGCGAAAACGAAGTTCCGGATTTCGACGGCATAGTTCGCTCGTGCGCCGCCGGCGCCCGCTTCCGAAGCGGCGTCGCCCATTGCGGCGGCGGGCATGGTCGCGACCAGCGCGCCAGCCGCCAACCAGGCGATCGCAACACCGCGACCGAAGGCAGCGCGCCGCCTGCAAGCACCCGTCGATTGCTGCGCTCTCGAAATCATGACAGCCTCTCCTCGGTGAGCGCGAGCGTGCGGCCGGCTTGCACATGGCGCACCGAGCGCACGCCGAGGTAATCGGCGAGCTTTCCGGGCGGGATGTCCTTGAGCGGGCCGGGCCCCGGGCCTTGGCCGGGTGCCGGTTGCGGATAGGCCGTGGAGCGAGCCGTATAGAAGGTGACATTGCTTTCGACTTTTTGCTGGATCTGATGAATGTGGCCATTGAGCACGGTGACGGAGCCGAAGCGGCGCATCATCGCGATCGCTTCGCCGGCGTCATCGGTGCCCCATCCCCATGACGGATAGAGCGACCACAGCGGCATATGCGCGAACACGACAAGGGGTGTTTCCGAGGATCGCCCTGCGAGGTCGTTCTTGAGCCAGGCGAGTTGATCGGCGCCGAGCCAGCCGAGGCCACCGGCTTTCAAGTTGAGCACATTGATCAACGCGACGAAGTGCACGCCGTGATGATCGAAGCTGTACCAGCCGCCGGGGTTCGCGTTTTTTTCGCCGAAGCGGCGAAAGTATTCGGCGCCGTTGTCGCCGATGACGTCATGTTCGCCTGGCACATAGAACGCGCGCTGCGTGCGCGTGGAGCGCATCAGTTGCTCGACCGTGTCAAACTCCTCCGGCTTTGAAAGATGCGTGAGGTCGCCCGTATGTACGATGAAATCGGGCCGCACGGCAGACTTGTCGATGCGAGCGAGCGCGGCTTGAAGCGTTGCGGCGACATCAGGGTTTGGCGCTTTCTTGAAGCCGATATGGGAATCGCTGATCTGCACGAAACTGAACGTGGCGTCGGTGCTCGTTTGGGTCATGTCCTCTTCGGTGAGAGTGCGCGCTGGCAGCACACCGCCCTGCATGAGCCACAGCGTCCCTGCGCCGGCCCATGCCATGCATGTGAGGAAATCGCGTCGGCCGAGGGGCATACGGCCTTTTTCACTGTCATCCATGTCCTTACTCCGATCGAA
>JAXDQB010000148.1:0-6374 GCA_034668065.1 Paraburkholderia sp. | reverse complement strand
GTCGATCGGAGTTAGCGCTTAGCGCTTACTCCGGTCCCATGCTGAGGTTGCCTGGAGTTAGCGCTTCAGCGCTTACTCCAGGCCCTCAGCGGTCGATCGGAGTTAGCGCTTCAGCGCTTACTCCGGTCCCATCCAACGCACCTCTCTTTACCACACCGATCGCGATTGCGCCCCGACGCCCCCCTTTGACGCCGATCCATCGCACTGACCCGTTACCTATACTCTTTCTTGCCCCTTCCCAAGAATGGAGACACTCATGAACGATCACGTCTACAAGCAGATCGAACTCACCGGTTCGTCCACGAAATCAAGCGACGACGCCATCCGTACCGCCATCGAACGTGCATCAAAGACGCTGCGCAATCTGCATTGGTTCCAGGTCACAGAGATGCGCGGGCACATCGAAAGCGGGAACGTCGTGCACTGGCAGGTCACGCTGAAGGTAGGCATGCGCATCGAAGACTGACTCGCTTCGTCCCTGGATCGTAAAGAGGGCCACGTCGTATACGCCGCGGCCCTCTTTTTCTGTGAGCGGATAGCCACGGATCGCCACGATCCGGCAGGTGCGGCAGCAGAGGACGACGTGTCGCCCGTCATGCTCGCATCATTTCGGCAGGCAGCCGTCGACGACTTCCACCTCGCACCCTTTGCCCGTCCATCTCACCTAGCTATGTCGTGCTTGACGCAAGTTACCGCACATATTAAAAGCCAGATGTCCCGCTCTCGATGATCAGCCCTCACGCCGAGAACATCGGCAACTGGCCGGAACCGCCGGAGCAGCTGCAGCCTTGACTTTCACGACAGAGACCACGCTGTGCGAATGGGAAAGCTCACCACACATGTGCTCGACACGGCCCACGGCCGTCCGGGCGCCGGTATCAAAATCGAACTGTTCACGCTCGAAGGCGACGCTCGCCGGGCGCTCGTGACCGCTATCACGAACGGCGACGGACGCTGCGACGCCCCACTCCTCGAGGGCGCGGCCTTCAAAACCGGCGAATACGAACTCGTCTTTCATGCCGGCGATTACTTCGCCGCGGCCGGCGTAACGCTGCCGACGCCGCGCTTCGTCGATCGCGTCGCACTCCGCTTCGGCGTGGCCGACGCCACTGCTCACTATCACGTGCCGCTGCTCGTTTCCCCCTGGGCGTACAGCACCTATCGCGGCAGCTGAACCTGCATACCTGGGCCCCAAAGCGCTTGGAGGCGTTTCATGGAAGGCTTCGTCACCGATTGGCTCAGCCTGGCGATTCGCTGGCTGCATGTAGTCACCGCGATTGCCTGGATTGGCGAGTCGTTCTACTTTGTTGCACTCGATAACAGCTTGAAAAAGCCAAAGCACCCGGCGCTTGTCGAGCGCGGTGTATTCGGTGAGCGCTGGCACGTTCACGGCGGCGGGTTCTACAACATGCAGAAATACATGCTCGCGCCCCCCGAAATGCCCGACTGCCTGCACTGGTCGAAATGGCCGTCGTACACGACCTGGATGTCGGGCTTCGCGCTCTTCACCGTCCTTTATCTGTTTTCGCCCGGCACCTACCTGATCGATCGGACCGTGCTCGACATGCGCCCCGTCATTGCAATCGCCGCGGCGCTCGGCTTCCTCGCGGCGGGATGGATCGTCTATGACTCGCTATGCCGCCTGCTCGGCGCCCGAGATCGCTTGCTCGGCCTTTGCGTCGGGCTCTATGTGGTCGCGGCCGCTTGGCTCGCGTGCCACATCTTCGCGGGTCGTGCCGCCTACCTGATCGTCGGCGCGATGCTCGCGACGATCATGTCGGCCAACGTGTTTTTCGTCATTATTCCTGGGCAGCGCAAGATAGTCGATGCAATGGTAAAGCGCGCAGCGCCCAACCCCGTCTACGGCAACCGCGGCAAGCAGCGCTCAGTGCACAACACCTACTTCACGCTGCCGGTCGTTTTCGCAATGCTGTCAAATCATTACGCGATGACGTACGCGCACCCGTACAACTGGGCGATCCTCTCGATCATCATGCTTGCGGGCGCGCTGATCCGACAGTTCTTCGTCATGCGCCATCGCGCTCGGGTGCTGTGGTATTTGCCATTCGCCGGCGTGGCATTGCTCGCGGCCGCGATGGCATGGACTGTGCCGCGGCCAATCGCTCCGCAAGCCGAAGCGGCCAGCGCGCCGAAGTTTCGCGTCGCCGATATCGCCCCAGTGCTGCAGCAACGCTGTGTTGCATGCCACTCCGCCCGTCCCACGTTAATGGGCAGCGCGCCCGCTGGCGTCATGTTCGATACACCCGATGAGATCGCAAGCAATGCGCTACGCATCTACCGGCAGGCCGTTCAATTGAAAGCCATGCCGCTCGGCAACGTGACGCACATGACAGAGGCCGAGCGACTGAAAATTGCGGTTTGGTTTCAGGGCGGCGCATTGAAGTAACAAAAGAGTCCGGTCGCGCACCGAGGCGCGGCACGCCACGACCGGCGGTCGTCGGCTGGCCTGGGGAATCGAAAAAAGCTCCAAAGGCGTTGGCCTTCGGCAGGCGTGTCGGGATTGCGACGTCGCTATGACATCGCCTCGCGCCATGCCTGCTCAGTCAGCCAAAGAGATTCGGGCAGCATCTTCTCGTCGCAATTGTGGTCTTCGCCGCCGCGATCGACGACGATAAAATCGCTGAGCGAGTCCAGGGCGATGAGGGGATGGTGCCATACCCCTTTGGCATAGTTGACGCCCTGCCAGCCGCGCGTGGCAAACGCGCGGATCTGCTGGGCGGCAAGAGAGCCGGCCGGTGCGACGACAATCAGATAAGGAATGTGGGTGAGCGGCACGAAGGCCTGGCTGCCAAGCGGGTGCCGCTCCAGCATCGTCACTTCGAACGGCAATTCCCGCGGCTCGGCGCGAAAGAGATTCAAAAGCGGACGTCCGCCCCGGTGCGCCACGTCGATGCGCGCGAGATCATGAAATCGCATCGTTGTGCCCTGATTGATCGGTATGCGCCGCGCGCCTTCGAGTTCAATGACATCGCCAAAGGGCGCGAACGCCTCGCGCGTGAGCGGTTCGATTGCAAGGGTCTTCATGACAGCCCCACGTCGGCCGCGGGCGCGCCCCATAAACGCAGGCGCGATACACCGCCGTCGGGGAAGATATTGAACCGTACGTGCGTGACGGGCCCAAGCGCTGCGATCTCGCTCTCGAAAACGTGCTGTTTGTCCATTTGCAGCTTCTGCTCGCCCAGCAGCACCGGCCAGAACATCGCCTGTGTGACAAGCGAGCTTTCTGTGCCGCCCGTCACCTTGGCGCCTTGCAGCGAGCAGCAATCGGGGAAGTTGCCTTTGAAATGCACCGTATCGACTTCGATCTTCCCGATCCTGCCAGGCCGCGCCAGCGCGACAATCACCCAGTCGTTGCCGGGCTCGCGGCGGCGGCGAGTCTCCCAGCCATCGCCCATGTTGACGCCGCGTCCCGGCATCAGAAGATTCGAAGCCGAGCCGAAGTGCTGGTTGTTCACCGCGACGACATAGGCGCCGTTCTCCAAAGCGGCAAGATCGACGGAATCGGTCCCGCTCGCGGCCGCCCAATCTACGTGAGGCTGCCCATAGACGCGCAGACGCGCTACGCCGCCGTCAGGGTAAAGATTGAGCCGAATGTGCGTGTATGCCTTGCCGTCCTGCACTTCGAGGTAATGGTGGCTGTTGCCCTGCAGCGTCGTCGAAGGAACGATCTCGGCCCACTGCGTCGAGGCATCGGGCACACCGCCCACCGGCACGTGCGCCGCTTCGATCGACGCAGCCGGCGGGAAGTTTCCGGTGAAATGACTCGTGTCGATGTCGAGCCCTTTGAGCACACCCGCGCGCCCGAGCTTGACGGTGCACCAGTCGAAGCCCGTCGTGCGTTTGCGGCGAGTCTCCCACCCGTCCATCCACTTGCCGCAGTCGTCGTACTTGCCCGGGATGAAAACCGCTGGCTCCGGATTGAGCATCCGCTCCTTGGGCGCGAAGAACTCGTCGCTCGCCTCGAGCGCCTGCGCGCCGAGCCTAGGATCGGCGAGATTCACATAGCGTCGCGTGAAATCGGGGGCATCGGAATCGGAATTTAGAAAAGCCATGGTTGTCGTCCTTGCGGTCTGCAATTTTGGTTTTCGCTCAATCTCCATACGCCGTTATTCACAAAGGAGACGCATAGCCGGGGCGCACCTCACTCGGTGACGAGATCGTCGATGCGAAAACGTGCGATCCGGTAGATCTGCGCGAGGCTCGCGCGGAATTCGTCGTCGCGGCTGTTGTTCACGCGCGCCTCGAACTTGGCGATGATTTCGCTGCGATCATGGCCGCGCACAGCGAGTATGAACGGGAAACCGAATTTCTCCCGGTATGCGCGATTCAGGATCTGCAGCTTGTCGAACTCTTCCTGAGTGCACTGCGACAAGCCTGCACCTCCTTGTTCGCGCGTCGATTCGGCGCTCAGGTCGCCCCGCACAGCGGCTTTGCCTGCAAGCTCGGGATGCGCGTGGACGAGCGCTAGCTGCAGCGCTTGCCCGGCACGCGCGACCACATTCACCATTGCCCGGTAAAGCGCATCGACACTCGGATACGGACGCTGCGCGGCCGCCTCGCGCGCCACCCAGGGCGAATGCTCGAAGACGCCCGAGAGGGCCGAGACGAAGGCTTCTTCGGACATCGCGTGAAGTTGCGCCAGCGTGTATCGAATGATCCACCTCCCCTTGTCCTTTACGCCGCGTCGTTCGTGCGTGCAGTGCACGGATGGCGCGCCCGCCAGTGCCGCGCGATGTCGATGCGGCGCGTCACCCAGACGCGATTGTGTTTTTCGACATGATCGAGAAACCGCTGTAGCGCGCGAAAGCGCCCCGGCCGCCCGATCAGACGGCAATGCATGCCGACCGAGAGCATTTTCGGCGCCTCCTCGCCTTCCTCGTAGAGGACGTCGAACGCGTCGCGCAGATACGTGAAGAAATGCTCGGCTGTGTTGAAACCTTGCGGCGTGGCGAAACGCATGTCGTTCGTGTCAAGCGTATAAGGCACGATCAAATGCGGCCGCCTTTTACCGTCCGTCATTTCAACTTCGGTCCAAAACGGTAGGTCATCGCCGTAGGAGTCGGAGTCGTACAAAAAGCCCCCATATTCGGCTACGAGCCGCCGCGTGCTCGGGCTGTCTCGGCCCGTGTACCAGCCAAGCGGTCGCACGCCCGTCACGCGCTCGATCGCCTCCATGCCGAGACGCATATGCTCTGCCTCGCGCTCGGCCGGGATTTCCTGGTAGTGGATCCAGCGCCACCCGTGGCACGCAATCTCGTGCCCGAGCTCGACAAATGCCCGCGCAAGCTCCGGATGGCGCTCGATCGCCATACCGACGCCGAATACAGTCAGCGGCAACCCGCGCCTCTCGAACTCGCGAAGAATGCGCCAGACGCCAGCACGGGAGCCGTACTCGTAGACCGACTCCATGCTCATATGCCGCGCCGGATAGGCCGGCGCACCCACGATTTCCGAGAGAAACTGCTCGGATGCCGGATCGCCGTGGAGCAAGCAGTTCTCCCCGCCTTCCTCGTAGTTGAGGACGAACTGCACAGCCACGCGTGCCTGGCCGGGCCAGTCGGCCTGAACGGGATCCCGGCCGTAGCCGATCAGGTCGCGAGGGTAGGATGGATCGAATGGCATGGCCGTGCGGGGATAGAAATGACGACGATGGCGAAAAGCGACGAATCGAACGAGAGCCAGCCCTGCAAATCCAGGAAACCAGTGCGGCTCACCGCGGTCATCAGGGATGGGCTCAGTGTAACGAAAACGTTCGGCAGCGCCCATATACCGAACCGGATAGTGCGCTGCAGACGGGAAAGATGTAGGGTGCAGCGCTATGATCGGTGCGGATGACTTTTCGCGATCAGGCGGAAGCCTAGCGCATGCGCAACCAGATGCGCCTCGCCGCCGACTGGCAGCGTGACGATGTCGTCGATATGGCCGAACGGAAGACCCGTCACGACGGGGATGCCTGTCACCGAGCGAATCTGGTCGATCATCGCCGGCAGACCGTAGCCGTTATCGTAATCGTAAGCTTTGATGCCCGAGAAGTCGCCAAGCACCAGCGCCTGCTGGCGCGCCAGAATACCCGCCAGATGCAGCTGATAGATCATCCGCTCGATGCGAAACGGCTGTTCGTTGATGTCTTCGATGAACAGAATACCGCCGTCAACCTGCGGCATGTAAGGCGTACCGACAAGCGAGACGATCGTCGACAGGTTGCCGCCCCACAGCGTCCCGCGCGCCTCGACCCGTTGGAGCTGCGGCGCCTCGACATCGAGCGTGAGTGAGGGCTCAGTCAACGCTTTCCAAAAATGACTCATCGTGAACGCACTCGGCGTTTCAGCGCCGAAATGCATGCCGAGCATCGG
>JAXDQB010000147.1:0-4136 GCA_034668065.1 Paraburkholderia sp. | reverse complement strand
CGACGAACGCGTCGCTCGCCTCCGACAAAGCTCCAACCCCGCCTTCCGCGTTCGGCATCTGAGCCGGCGCACGCGCCACGAACGTGCGCTGCGCGATCATCCGCTCGCCTCGCATGAGCGTCGCGCGCGCCGTCAGCGCGCCAGGGCTACGACCATCACTGTCGAAGACTTGCTCGAACTGCTCGAGATCGACGGTAAGCAGCGGCGACGCAGCGGCTTCGCCGCCCGCGAGGACGGCGCCTCGCTCGGCGAGTGCGGCGCGCAGGCGTTGCGTCAGCAAAAGCGCGGGCGGCATCGTCCAATGGCTGTGCGCATAGACGGCGGTGCGGCGCGGATCGACGTAACTCAGGCGGTAGAGAATGGCATTGCTGTCGAGCGCGCGCGGCGCGCGCACGTCAACAAACGTCACAGCCTCCAATGGCGCGGCGGGCGTAGGCGAACTCTTTGCGGGGCCGAAGTCGTAGCGCAGATCGGAGACGGCTGACGGCGTGCCGAGCGCGCATCCGCTAATGATGAGAACCGCGGCAAGCATGCCGAGCGCGTATGTCGCCGCACCGCCGCCGCCAAGCGAGCGGGAGCGCTGAGCGGCCAATGGCGAGAGGCGGTCGGGTCGGGGTGACATAAATCGGTTTCCTCGCGATTCGAATCAAGTTGGGCCCCGCTCGAGTGCCTGCTTCGACGCCCCGGCAGACGCGGCTCGATACAAACATACGGTATTCAATGCGAAGCGGTAGCCGCTGCGGGCCATGCGAATCCCGGCTCGCCCGGCCCCGGCGCCGGAGCACCGACACCGAACAAAACGCTTCTCGGACTCGTGCTGAAGACCGCCGCCGCGCGGTCGATGGAGCGCGCGGCGCCATCGAGATCGTCGACCAGCGCATTGACGCGCGGCAGCGTGTCGTACTCGACGCGCGCCGACATGCTTTGCAGCGAAGCGTCCATCTGCGTGATCGCCAGGCCCGTACGGTCGGCCGCGGAGCCGAGCTTGTCGAGATTGGAATAAAGCTTCCCGCGCGGCGCATCGAGATTCGTGAAGAGCGCATTTGCCGACGCGAGCGTTCGCTGGAGTTGCAATAGCGCGTCCGGCAGCTGCGTCGCCGCCGGGCCAGCCTGTTGCGCGAGCTTCGTCACGGCGTCGGCCGTATGTTGAAGGCTGGCCGCGGTCGCCATGAGTTGCATTTGCATTTCGGGCGAAAGCATTGCGTCGGCGCGTATCGCGGCGCGCTCAAGTTCTTTGAGCAGCACATCGCCGCGCTCCTGCAGCTGCTCGAACAAACCGGGGCGCATCGGCAACTGCGCAACATGCTTGGCCGACGAAATCACCGGCGTCAGATCGGAACCAGTGTCGTCCAGCTGAACGAACGCGAGCCCGGTCACGCCCTGCAGTGCAAGGGTGCCGAAGGTGGACCGCGTGATCGGCGCGTTTTTGTCGACGAGGATGCGAATGATGATCTGGCCGGGATGGTCAGGGTCGAAATGAATCGACTGGACCTTGCCGACATCGAGCCCACGATAGCGGACGGGGGCATCGGTCGTGAGCCCCGTCACGTTGGAGCGCGAGATCAGATCGTACGGCATGCGCACAACGCGATCGAGGTTGAACCAGAAGGCCGCGAGCCCGATCGCGGCCGTCAATCCGATCGCGAACAGCCCGGCCCAAAATGCATGCGATTTGTTTTCCATTCGCGGCTTCCTGTTTCTCCCGGCAGGTGACTAAATCGAGCGACTGAATCAACCCCACGGCCAACGTCGCTCGTCATAACGGGACCTCTGCCGATGCCGCCACGAGCGCGGCCGGCGGCAGCTTCGCGCGACGTTCGGGCGGCAAAGCCTGTAGCGCGCGCCGGCCGCGTCGTCCGAGAAAAAACTCGCGGATGAACGGGTGCTCGACGCCGGCCGCTTCCTCGATGGGGGCGGCTACCAGCACCTTCCGATCGGCCATCACGGCAACGCGCGTCGAAAGCGCGGTCATCGTATCGAGATCGTGCGTGACCATGACAACCGTCAACCCGAGCGCACGATGGAGCGTCGCGATGAGTTCGACAAAGTCCTCCGACGATTGAGGATCAAGCCCGGCCGTCGGCTCGTCGAGAAAGAGCAGCTCGGGCTCGAGCGCCAGCGCGCGGGCGATGCCGACACGCTTGATCATGCCACCGGAGAGTGCGGCCGGCATCTTTGATGCGTGCTTGCAGGGCAGGCCCACCATCTCGAGCTTGAGCAAGACGATGTCGTGCAGCAGCGCGCGCGGCACTCTGCCAAGTTCGCGCAGCGGCTGCGCCACGTTGTCGAAGACTGAAAGAGACGAAAACAGCGCGCCCTGCTGGAACAGCATGCCTACGCGGCTTCGCATGAGACGCGCGGCATGCGGATCGATCTTCGACGTATCTTCGCCGAAGACGAATATCGAGCCGGAGCTCGGCTTCTCGAGGCCGAGAATCTGCCGCACGAGGGTCGTTTTGCCCGAGCCCGAGCCGCCGACGATCGAGACGATCTCGCCGCGCCGTACGTCGAAATCGAGGTGTTCGTGCACGACATTGGCGCCGTAGCGCTTCGTCAGATCGCGTACCTCTATGACCGTCTCCGCGATCACGGGAGGCGGACAATCTCGCACGGCGGCGGAAAGCGGCGCGGTCATCAGATCCCCACGTTCTGAAAGGCGATGGCGAACACGGCATCGGCGAGAATGACGGCGGTGATGGATGTGACAACCGCCGAAGTCGTTCCGGTGCCGAGACTTTGCGAATTCGGCTTGATGCGAAAGCCGAAATGGCAGGCTACAAGCGCGATCAGAATGCCGAACGTCGCACCTTTACCAAGGCCAATGTAGAGATTTGCGATCGGCACGACCTTCGGCAAGGCGCGCGTGAAGTAGGCGAGATCGATGCCAAGCACCGCCTGTGCGGCAAGCGCGCCGCCTGCGAGCGCGACGATATTCGTCCACATGACGAGCAGCGGCATCGCCACGGCGAGCGCCACCACGCGCGGCAAGACGATGCGCAGCCCGTGCGGAATGCCCATTACGCGCATCGCATCGAGTTCCTCGGTAACCCGCATCACGCCGATTTGCGCCGTGATCGCCGAACCCGAGCGGCCCGCAACGAGAATCGCCGCCAGCACGGGCCCCAGCTCGCGTATCACCCCGAGCCCGAGTATGTTGACGATGTATTGGTTCGCCCCGAAAAGAAGCAGCTCCTGCGCCGACAAATAGCTGAGGACGACGCCGATCAAAAAGGCGACGAGCGCCGTGATAGGCAGCGCCTTCGCGCCGGCGTTGTAGATGTTGGCGGAAATCTCCGTCCACGGCGCGCTCGCCGGCCGGCGCAGGACGTTCATTGTGTCTTGCACCACGCGGCCAAACAGCGCGATGCCGCCGTAGACGTGATCGGCGAAGCTGAATATGCCCAGGCCGAGTGCCGTCACCGGGTTGATCCGCTCCACCGGCTCCGGCTCTTCCCGATGTGTTTCGAGCAGCGCGATGCGCGCGAAAATGTCTCGCTGCGTGTCAGTCAGCATGACCCGCTCCGGCATTTTGCGGCCCCAGACGCGCCAGAGCGCCTGTCCGCCGACGTGGTCCATGCGCACGACCGCGGACAGGTCCCATTGCGCCGACGGATTGTCCCGCAGCGCGGCGAGCCGCGTCGTGACGCCGCCCCGGGCGCGGCTGCGCGCGAGGGCGAGCGCCGTCCATTGCCCCGAGAGCCGGACGAGCGGGCCCGAGCTGCCGGCGGCGATCTGCAAACCAGGCGGAGTATCGAAGTCCAAGGAAGGCGCGCCCATGCTCAAGGAACTGAGGCCATTGTAGCCAGCCAGAAGACCCGCCGCATTCGCGACTTCTCTGGAGCCCTGCAGTCGCGGGGTGGTGTATGCGCGCCGCCACTACAATATGCCTTTGACTGCTCCCCTCCCTAAAAGGATGGGGTTTCTCGGAGCAAATCTGATGACCGATACCCCCCTTCCTACATCGACAGTTTCGTCCGCGCTGGTCGCAAGCAACGCGCCCGCGGGCGATTGGCGCATTGATCCGGCACGCGCCCTCGCTCGTGCCTGCCCGGCCATTCCCGCTTCCGCGCTCGAAATCGTCGAAGAAACGGGGTCGACCAATACGGATCTCATGCTGCTCATGAGGAATCTGCCGC
>JAXDQB010000146.1:0-2905 GCA_034668065.1 Paraburkholderia sp. | reverse complement strand
TAGTTAGTTAGCTGGTACCCAAGGGGCCCGTGTTGTACCGCCCGTTGTACTTTTTCACTTCATTTGTTCTGTCGCTTAGGGGCGACATCCACTTGCACGTTTTTCTTCCGGGCACGCCGTTTCGCGCGCCGGCCGGGCGGCATATTTTTGATGCGGATATTGTGGGAAAGTTGGATGTGATGTGGACGTCACCTAATATCCGCTTGCGGACCGATTGTGTTGCAAAAGTCGTTTTGCACTGGTGATCAAAAAAATCTGCGGGCTGCAGGCGCGCCTTTCGTGTAAACATGCGAGGGAGCTCATCGCCTCACGTTAGCCGCCCTTGTAGCCGAACGTCTGCACCTCGCGGCTGGCGATCCGCTCGCCTTGTTTGATATCGACCCGAGCCGTATAGGCCCTAGGGTCGACTTTGCGATTGCATTTATAAAATGGTCAATCTCACTGCGTGAGCGCCGAACGCAGGGAGATCCTGCATGGCGCATCTGCAGTTACAGATATTGCGCAAGCCGCCGCCAAACTGGTATACCAGTTGTCGGGTGGTCCAATGCGGCTCAGCGATCGCGTTTATTCCAAGATCAAGGCCATGATTCTGACCGGCAAGGTCGTTGACCTGTCGGAGCGGACGCTTGCGGCAGAACTCTCGGTCAGCCGGGTCCCGGTGCGCGAAGCCATCAAGGTGTTGGAGCGGGAAGGCCTGTTGATCGTCGTGCCGCGCAGCGGCATTGTCGTTCGCCGCCTGCGCATCGACGAGGTGCGGGAATTGTACGAAGTGCGCCAGGCGATAGAAGGCATGGCGTCGTTCCTGTGTGCAGGTCCGCGCGGCGCCGAGATGGCCGACGTCCGCAAGCGTCTCGAGCGGTTGGATACCGGCAAGAATTTTGACCACGCCGGCATTCAGCGCGAGAGCGCCTTGTTCCATCGCACTTTGTTTAAACTGTGCGGCAACAGCCAATTGAGCGCAATTTACGACTCGATCGAGCCCAAGATTGTCCTGAATTTCCGGTTGACGGCCGTGCACGGGCCAGAGCGCGTCGAGCGCGCGCTGCGCTTTCATATCGAGATCGCCAAGGCGATCGAGGCAGGTGATGGCGCCAAGGCCGAGCGCCTGATGCGCAAAAATCTCGACGACGGCAAGGCCGCGCGCATCGACATCCTGACTCGGCTGCATGCCAATGACTCCGAGACGTGCGCGAAGGTGAAGAAGCTTGTCGTGCGTGCGACCGCATCGCGGCGGTCTGCCCCCGTGTCGCAAGCGAAAGGTGCCTCTCGATGACGACGATTCCGGCCCCATGGGAAGACGTGCTCGACGATGAGGTGCGCAGCCTGCTTGCCAAGCGGCCGGAACGCCCGGTTCAAGGCAAGCGTCCCGTGCTCGTCGCTGTCGATCTCTATGATCTTGTCTATGACGGCGGGCCCTTGCCGGTCGTCGACCTGATGGAGAAGTATCCGGCCTCGTGCGGCGAATATGCCTGGGGCGCGCTGCCTGGAACAATCGAGTTGTTCAAGGCGGCTCGTGCCGCCGATATCCCGATAGTCCATGTCACTTATGACGCGCGGCTGGAGACCGATCCGAAAAAGTATCACCCGACCAATCGCAGGCGCCGCCAGCCGGACCTTGCTTTGTATAAGTTCAAGGACGAGCTGGCGCCGCTCGAGGGTGAGCTTGTCGTCTACAAAAAGCGCGCCAGCGGCTTTTTCGGCACGCCGTTGTCCGCTTTTCTGAACGAGCTGGGCGCCGACATGATTTATCTTGTCGGCGAAAGCACCAGCGGCTGCTTGCGGGCGAGCGTGATCGAGGCGGTGTCCTACGGTTATCCCGTCGCGGTCGTCGAGGACGGCACTTTTGATCGCTATCTGCTTAATCACAAGGTCAGCTTGCTGGACCTTCATCTGAAGTATGCGACCGTCATCGATCTCGCTGCGGCAACCAGCGCCATGCGTGCGGCGTCGTCCGGCCGGGGAGTCTGATCATGCGTGCATTCGAAGACTACTGCTGGCGCGATATCCTGACTGCGGACATGGCGCTTGTTTATTCTGCTTACGAACGCGAACGGACGGTTGCGCCGGGCCCGGCGGTGCTCGTTATCCATCCCGATGACAGTCTCGTCATCACGGCACAGGCCGATTGGGCTAACGCTGCGCAAAAGCTGGTGGACGCGGCGCGGGCGCAGGGCCTGCCGGTCGTTCATTCGGTGATGGCGGGCGCCAAGCCATCCGCGCACATCAAGCCGGCTCCGGGCGAGGCGATCTGCCAGCGCGCCAGCGACAGCGCGTTCCTGATGTCGAATCTCGAGGCCATTCTGACGCGGGCGCACGCAAAAGGCCTGATCATCTGCGGCGCGCCGATGAGCGGCGCGGTACGGGCGACTTCGGTCGAAGCCAAGTCATTCGGCCACAAAACGGCGATTGCCGAAGAGGCGATCGGTGACGAAGCCTCTCTGCTTCTCAAAGTAGCGCTGTTCGATGTTGCACATAAATATGCCGACGTGATGAGCCTCGATGAGATGCTCCCTCTCGTGCGTGCTTCCTCCAGGTAAATCCAGGACATCCATGAAACCGACGCCCTACGGTCCCTTCAAATTCTGCATGATCAACAAGCGGTCGCCGCTGAAGTGGTCGAACGGTGCGCGGATCGCCGTGTGGGTCATCGTCAATGCCGAATTCTTCGCACTCGATCTGGCGATGCCGGGCGACTCGAACGAGAGGCCGAAAGGAAATGACGGCACGCCGATGGTTCGGCACTGGAGCCAGCGCGATTATGGCAATCGTGTCGGCATCGTGCGCTTTATGGACGTGCTGTCGCGCCACGGCATACGCGCCACGGTCGCGCTCAACTCCGACCTTTGCGACCATCATCCTGAGGTCGTGGATGCGGCGGTCAAGCTTGACTGGGAATTCATGGGCC
>JAXDQB010000145.1:0-3473 GCA_034668065.1 Paraburkholderia sp. | reverse complement strand
CTACATCGCCGGCCGGCACGAATACGTAGCCGCGTCCCCAAACCGTCTGTACGTAGCGCGGCTCGGACGGGTCGTTTTCGATAATCTGCCGCAGTCGCCAGATCGAGACGTCGAGGCTGCGGCTGCGATGCGTCTGCGCGCCGCCGTGCAGCATTTCGATCAGCCGCGCGCGCGACAGCACGGTCATCGCATGCGTGACGAACACCTTCAATGTCGCGAATTCGTTCGAGCTGATCGGGATGCGTTCGCCGTCGCGCAGGAGCTCGCGCGTGGCGAAGCTCACTTCGAAGCGGCCGAAGCGGTAGGGCGCGCGGGCTTCGGGCGCGCCGGGCACGGGCGAGTCGCGGCGCCTGAGCACCGTGCGGATGCGTGCGACGAGCTCGCTTGGATCGAACGGTTTACCGAGATAGTCATCGGCGCCCAGCTCCAGGCCGATCACGCGGTCGATTACGTCGTCGCGCGCGGTCAGCAGGATGACGGGCACATCGTTGCCGGCAGCGCGCAACGCGCGAAGGGCGCTAACGCCGTCGAGCGCCGGCATCATGATGTCGAGCACGACGAGCGCCGGGTGCTCCACTTCGAGCGTGCGCTCGAGCGCTATGCCGTCTTCGAGCAGCGAGACCGAGTAGCCGCGTTGCCCGAGATAGTCGCGCAGCAGTTCGCGCACGACCGGGTCGTCGTCGACGACGAGGATCGATGTGTTCATCTCGCCGATCTTAGAGACAGCGAGCTCCCCCGAGAAGCGCTCGATGCTTTCGAATTCTTACGCAGGCGAGCCGCGCAAAGGAAGTGCAACCTTGAATGAGGCGGCGAGCCTAGCTGTGAAGTGACGAGAGCCAACCCTTTTTCCGGGCGACGACCATCTCGTCGATGAGTCCTCTGGCCTTTGACGACGCACTTGAGTAGCGGTCGGCATCCAGTCCTTGCGTCTCGTAGCGAGCCGACACGACGATACGGCCTCCCTCGGTCAGCGTGAGATTGATCGCGGACAGATAGGGAGTGGGCTGCTGCCCGAACGAGCGTATGCCGTACGCGACCGTTGCCGAATAGGTGAGGAGCGCCTCGCAGCCGGCGGGCGAAGCGCCCGGATTGTAGACGTCCGAATTCACGCCGCGCCGTGAAAGCGCCATCTGCAGGGCCGGAACGAGGTCGAGCGACGAGCCCTTCGGGTTGGTTTCGATGCAAACGGTGCTTACCGCGACGGGGCTGCCCGTGATGAACGCAGGCGACGAATAGTTCGCGGCCACGGCGTAGGCGGCCTGGACGGTCGAGCCGGCCGCGTCCACGGCCGTGAAGACGGTCCACGCGCAGCCGTTCAACCCGAGCGCCGCGGCGACAGCCATCGCCGCGGCGAGCGGAAGCCCTCTAAACGGCTTGCGCCCGTTCGTGCAAGGCGGCACGAGCCGCCGCTCCTGTCGCCGACTTCGCCACGGCGCGCGTTTAATTCCCATGTAGGACATCTGAAGCCGCCGAAAGTATGCCGCCACGAATGCGCGCAACGAAATCGGACGTGGCGCTCAGCGCGCAAAGCGCATCAGAGGCCGCGTCGGCAAACGGAGCGAGCGAAGGGAGCAATCGAACGACACGAACTGAACTCCGATGGCTGGCCTTGTTGTAACCGGTGGCGGGACGGACCTTGTCCGCTCCGCTTGCACGCGATGATCGCCGCACGGTCGCGGCATTGAAGCCGCGAATAACCTGCCGGGCTCAGAGCTGCTTTCGATTCGTTTCCGGGTATTTCCAAATATTCCCGTTTGCTTTCTTTTTCTTGCGTCGGCTTGCTTGCTGCACGTCCTTCACGAGCGGCGCACTAAGCCACCGCGCGCTCCTCGGCGCGTTCGATATCCAGTGTGTGCGGGTGGAATGCCGCGAGCGATTCGCGATGCGCAACGCTGACGATCGCCGTTTGCGGCAGCCGGTCGTTGAGCAGCCGGTAGACGTGCGCCTCATTGATCGGATCGAGCGCGCTAGTGGCTTCGTCGAGGAAGGCGAAATCGGGCTTGTGCAACAGCACGCGGGCGGCTGCAAGCCGCTGCTGTTCGCCCGGCGATAGCATGCGTGTCCAATGCGCCGATTCCGACAGCCGATCGACGAAATCGCCGAGCCGGCAGGCGACGAGCGCTTCGCGGCAGGCTTCCTCGCTGAACGCATCGACCGGCGCCGGATAAGCGAGCGCCGCTTTGAGCGTGCCGATCGGCAGATAGCTTTGCTGTGGCACGAACATCATGCGCGCACCCACGGGAGCGTCAATCGAGCCTTCGCCAAACGGCCAAAGGCCGGCGAACGCCCGCAGCAGCGTGCTCTTGCCGCAGCCCGACGCGCCGCGCACGATCCAGCGCGAGCCAGGCTCGATGACGATATCGCTGATCGTGGCGAGCGGCGTGCCGTTCGGCAGCGCGAGCTGGAGGTCATGTGTCGAAAGGGTGGTGGAATCGACGTAGTGCAAATTGATGCCGCCGTGCTCGGTTGCGGGCAGCGCTGACTCCTTCAGATGCGTCGCGCTCATTACGCGCTTGAATTCGCGCAGACGGTTGACCGTGGCGCGCCATTCGACAAGCGAGCTGTAACTGTTGATGAACCAGGAGAACGAATCGCTGACGTTGCCGAACGCCTGGCCGATCTGCATGAGCACGCCCATCGTGTACGCGCCCGCGAAATAGCGCGGGGAAGCGACGACGATCGGAAAGATGATGGCAATCTGTGCATAGAAGCTCAGCACGAAGTTCATCCGCTTCGTGTATCTCATGATGAGCCACCAGTTGTCGCGAATCCGCGCGAAGACGCCGCGGGCAGCCTGGTTTTCGACCGAGATGCCGTTGTAGAGCGCGATTTGCTCGGCATTTTCGCGCACGCGAATGAGCCCGAAGCGGAAGTCGGCTTCGACGCGCTGTTGCTGGTAGTTGATTGAGACGAGCGGGTGGCCGACCTTCTTGATCAATAGCGATCCGACGAGTGCATAAGCCGCGGCGGCCCAGACCATGTAGCCGGGAATGACGATGGGCGTGCCGCCCAGCATCACGGTCGCGGCGCCGGCGATCGTCCAGAGAATCGTGATGAACGTGATAAGCGTGACGACCGTCGACAGCAGATCGAGCGAGAGCGAGAGCGTTGTCGATGCGAACGCCTGCAGATCGTCGCTGATCCGCTGGTCGGGGTTGTCCGCGAGGCGGTCGCGCTCGATGCGATAAAACGCGAGCTCGCCGAACCAGTCGTTCAAAAAGCGGTTTGTGATCCATTGCCGCCAGCGGAACGAGAGCATTTGCCGCAGATAGCCGCGGTAGACCACAAGAATGATGTAGGCGAACGCAATGATGGTAAAGACGACGAGCAAATGCGGAAAATGACTGACGTCCTTCGATTGCAGCGCGTTGTAGAACTGCGCGTTCCAGCTGTTCAGCCGCACGTTGATCCAGACGATCGTGAGGTTCATCGCGATGATTGCGACAAGCAGTCCCCAGGCGATCTTCCATTCC
>JAXDQB010000144.1:0-7673 GCA_034668065.1 Paraburkholderia sp. | reverse complement strand
CGACCAGGTCGATCTTTCGAACCTTCGATACGGCAAGATCTGCGTCCTGTCGGATGCCGATGTGGACGGTGCGCACATCCAAGTGCTGCTACTGACGCTCTTCTTCAAGCATTTCCCGCAGTTGATCGAACGCGGCAACGTATATGTGGCGCGGCCGCCGCTCTTTCGCGTCGACGCACCCGCGCGCGGCAAGAAGCCGGCGCAAAAGCTTTACGCGCTCGACGAAGGTGAACTCGAGGCGATCCTCGACAAGCTTAGGAAGGACGGCGTGCGTGAATCGCAGTGGTCGATCAGCCGCTTCAAGGGGCTCGGCGAGATGAGCGCCGAGCAGCTCTGGGACACGACGATGAACCCCGACACTCGCCGGCTGATGCCCATCGCGCTCGGCGAGCTCGATTTCGATTCGACGGTCTCGCGCATGACGATGTTGATGGGCAAGGGCGAAGCGGCTGCGCGCCGCAGCTGGCTCGAAGAGAAAGGCAACGAAGTCGAGGCGGATATATGACGGCCCCCATACCTGTCGCTGCGCGTCACGCTCCCTGAGGGGACCTTCGCTTCCCCTGAATACGGACACCACTTTCGATGGCTCAACAAGACGATATGTTTGCACCAGCCGTCGCGCCCGACGGCGAATCACTGACGCTTGGCCACTATGCCGAGCGGGCCTATCTCGACTACGCGGTCAGCGTCGTGAAAGGCCGCGCGCTGCCCGATGTGTGCGACGGTCAAAAGCCCGTGCAGCGACGCATTCTTTATGCGATGAGCGAGATGGGCCTGGCGGCCGACGCGAAGCCGGTGAAGTCCGCGCGCGTGGTCGGTGACGTGCTCGGCAAATACCATCCGCACGGCGATCAATCAGCCTACGACGCGCTCGTGCGGTTGGCGCAGGATTTTTCGATGCGCTATCCGCTCATCGACGGCCAGGGCAACTTCGGCTCCCGCGACGGTGACGGCGCGGCGGCGATGCGCTACACCGAAGCGCGCCTCACGCCGATCGCCAGGCTTTTGCTCGATGAAATCGACGAAGGCACTGTCAACTTCATGCCGAACTACGACGGCTCGTTTCAGGAGCCGAAGCTGTTGCCGGCACGCCTGCCGTTCCTGCTGCTGAACGGCGCCTCGGGCATCGCTGTCGGCCTTGCCACGGAGATTCCCTCTCACAACCTGCGCGAAGTGGCGGCCGCGGCCGTCGCGATGATTCGGCATCCGAACATTTCGCATACCGAAGTGATGGAGCATCTGCCGGGGCCCGACTTTCCGGGCGGCGGCCAGATCATCTCGAGCGCGGCCGAAATCGCCGCGGCCTACGAGACGGGGCGCGGCAGCCTGAAGGTGCGAGCACGCTGGAAGATCGAGGAGCTTGCGCGCGGCCAATGGCAGCTCGTCGTTACCGAGTTGCCGCCGAATGCGTCGGGGCAGAAGGTGCTCGAGGAAATCGAGGAGCTGACGAACCCGAAGGTGAAACTCGGCAAGAAGACGCTCACGCCCGAGCAATTGCAACTGAAGCAGACGCTGCTTGCGCTCGTCGATACGGTGCGCGACGAGTCGGGCAAGGATGCGCCGGTGCGGCTCGTCTTCGAGCCCAAAACGAGCCGTATCGATCAGACGGAGTTCGCTCACTCGCTGCTCGCGCATACGAGTCTCGAATCGAATGCGGCGCTCAACCTTGTGATGATCGGCACCGATGGCCGGCCGCGTCAGAAGGGGCTCGTCGAGATTCTGCGCGAATGGGTCGGGTTCCGCTTCGCCACCGTCACGCGCCGAACGCGCCATCGGTTGATGAAGGTCGACGATCGCATCCACATCCTCGAAGGGCGGATGATCGTCTTCCTCAATCTCGACGAGGTCATCCGCATCATTCGAGAATCGGACGAGCCAAAGGCGGCGCTCATCTCTGCGTTCGGACTATCCGAGCGACAGGCCGACGACATTCTCGATATCCGCCTGCGCCAGCTGGCGCGGCTCGAGAAGATCAAGATCGAGAAGGAACTGCAGTCGCTGCGCGAAGACAAGGCGAAGCTCGAGGAGTTGCTGGCGAGCGACACGTCAATGAAACGCCAGATCGTCAAGGAAATCGAAGCCGATGCGAAGCAATTCGGCGACGAGCGACGCACGCTGATTCAGCAGGAAAAGCGCGCCACCTTCGAGGTGCGCGCGGTCGACGAGCCCGTGACCGTCGTCGTGTCACGCAGGGGCTGGGTACGCGCGCTCAAAGGCCATGGGCTCGATCCGGCCGGCTTCTCGTTCAAGGACGGCGATGGCCTTTACGCAGCCTTCCAGTGCCGCACGCCCGATACCCTCATTGCCTGGGGTAGCTCGGGGCGTGTCTATTCGGTTGGGGTGGCGACGCTGCCCGGCGGGCGCGGCGACGGTGTTCCGGTAACCTCGCTCATCGAACTCGAGGCCGGCACGCATCTCCTCCACTACTATGCGGCGAGTGCGGAACAGGCGCTCTTGCTCGCATCGAGCAACGGCTTCGGATTCATCGCCAAGTTGGGCGACATGGTGAGCCGTGTGAAGGCTGGCAAGGCGTTCATGACGATCGACGCGGGCGCCGTTCCGCTTGCACCCATGCCGATGTTGCCTGATGCCACGAAGGTAGCGTGCCTTTCGAGCACCGGACGTTTGCTCGTGTTCGGCCTCGACGAGATGAAGACGCTCTCTGCCGGCGGACGCGGCATCACGCTCATGATGCTCGATGAGAACGAGACGCTCGTGCAGGCGCTCGCGATCGGTACGGCGGGCGTCGTGCTGCTCGGCACGGGGCGTGGCGGCAAGCCGCAGGAGGAAACGCTCGCAGGCGCGGCGCTCATGCCGCACGTGGGCAAGCGCGCGCGCCGCGGCCGTGCGCCCGACACGCGAATGAAGATTGGCATGCTGCGTCCGGCACTTGGCTGATGTCGTTGTTGGACCCCATCGGAATCGTTGGGACACCTAATTTTTTGGAGAGTCGCGTTATGTCGATGACAGTGAATGTTGCGCTGTTTGTGCATTTGATTGCTGTGGTGGTGTGGATCGGCGGAATGGCTTTTGCGCAGTTTTGCCTGCGTCCGTCGCTTGGGGACGTGTCGCCGCAGTTACGACTGCCGTTGATCGAAGCGGTGTTCGGGCGGTTCTTCGGCTTGGTCGGTGCGGCCGTGATTGCGATCCTGCTCTCGGGCGGTTTTCTACTGACGCGGTTCGGCGGCGGGCATGCCCCGTGGCCGCTGAATCTGATGGCCGCGCTGGGCGTCGTCATGATCCTTATCTTCGGACATCTGCGCTTTGCCATCTTTCCGCGCATCCGCCGCGCCGTGCAAGCGCAGAAGTGGCCCGATGGCGCCCGCGCCGTCAATACGATGCGGCGGCTCGTGCTGACGAATTTGGTGATCGGCGTAGTGACGATCGGCGTTGCCATCTATTCGCGTGGCTTTTGACCCGCGGCGCGCTGTCGCGCGCCTTGGCGTTAGCTGAGCCGAGCTGAGCTGAGCCGAGCTGAGCGCCGTCACTGCGTTTCAGGCGGACTGTTTGCTGGCCCTCTTCTGGCTGCTGTCGGAGGTGGCAAGCGATTCGCGCATGCCGCACACGCCGAACCGGTCCATCAATGCCGCAATGCCGTCGCTGGGCACCGGGCGCGAGAACAGGAAGCCTTGAGCCTGGATGTTGCCGAGTGCGCACAGCCATGCAATCTGTTCTTCAGTCTCCGTGCCCTCGACGACGACCGTAAGGCCGAGGGAGCGCGCGAGGTTGACGATCGCCGAAACCATGACGCACGCGCTACGATCGCCGGGGATCGCCTGCACGAACGAGCGGTCCACCTTGAGTGTGTCGACCGAAAAGCGATTCAGGTAAGAGAGCGACGAATACCCGGTCCCGAAATCGTCGAGCGCAATGCTGATGCCAAGGCGTTTCTTGAGCGCAGAGATTTTCTCCGAAACGAGGTCGGGGAATTCCATCATGGCAGTCTCGGTAATTTCGAGCTCGAGCCGATGCGCGGCGATGCCGGTCTCCTCGATGGCGCGCTCGATCGTCTCGTAAAGATCGCCGCGCCAGAACTGCACGGCGGAGATGTTGACGGCGAGAGTCAGCGTTTCGTAGCCCTGATTTTGCCACATCGCAAGCTGCTTGCAGGCCTCGGTGAGAACGAAATCGCCAAGCGGCACGATGAGGCCCGTCGATTCGGCGACGGGAATGAATTCGCTGGCCGAGATCACGCCCTGCTGAGGATGTCTCCACCGCACTAGCGCCTCGAAGCCGGTGATGCAGCGCCGTGCGAGATCGATCTTCGGCTGGTAGACGAGAAAAAGCTGATGCTCTGCGAGCGCAACGCGCAGCTGCTGTTCCCACTGCATCAAGTGATCGGCGCGATGCGATAGCTGCGGCGCATAAAATTGATAGCAGTTCTTGCCGGAATCCTTGGCGCTGTACATCGCGAGGTCGGCTTTCTTGAGCAGATCGATCTCGCTTTCGCTCGCAACCGAATAGAGCGCGATGCCGATGCTCGCGTGAAGCACGAACGGGGTGCCGCGCACGTCGAACGGCTGCTTGAACATATCGCCCATGCGTTCGGCAAGCTGAACGGCTTGCCGCTCGACGTCGTCACCTTTGAGCACCACGACAAACTCGTCGCCGCCGATGCGGGAGAGCGAGCCCATGCCGCCGACCGTCTCGGAAAGTCGCGATGCCGTCATTTGCAGCACGATATCGCCGGCGTTGTGACCGAGCGTGTCATTGACGGTCTTGAAATTGTCGATGTCGATGAAAAGGATCACGAGCCGGCCGACATTCGCCGGATCGCTGACCTCCTGGCGGAGGCTTTGCAGCGTCGCATAGCGGTTGCGCAGCCCGGTGAGCAGATCATATTCGACGAGATGTGTCATTTCGCGCTCGCGGCCGAGCAGCTTGCTGATCAGGCCCGTGGCCACAGCGAAGAAGCCGAGCATGGCGAGCGAGATGAAGCTGGCCATCAGCAAATAGACATCGCGCGTGTGGTAGTAGTCGGAGAGTTCCTCTGCTTCTGAAAGACCGACGAGCACGCCCATCGGGTAGCCGTCGATATGACGGTACGAGACAATGCGCTTCACGTTGTCGATCGGATCGACCAGTGTGCCCGACACATGCTCCGAGATGGGATAGGTGCCGCTTGCGGAAAACGAGTCAGGCGCGTTGTCCGTCGCGCCCGTACGGCGAGCGAGCACGGCGCCGCTGTCGGCGATCACCGCGATGACGCCGTCCCGGCCGATGGCCGCGCTGTTGTAGAAGTCGCCCGTGAAATAGCGGGGGTTTTCGGATACGACCACGACGCCGGCGAACGACCCGTCGGAATGGTTCAGGCGCCGCGTCGTCTGCAACGTCCATTGATGCGAGATGCGGCCGAGCACGGGCGTGCTGATATAGAGCTGGTCGTCGTTTTCGTGCGCGTGGACCGTGAAGTGCGCGCGATCCGATAGATCGACCGGCGCCGGTTTCTCTTGCGCTGTCGATGCAACCAGTGTGCCATGCTCGTTGATGATTGCGACTTGCACGAGCGTATCGTTTTGCACGACACCTTTTTCGACGGTGCTTTCCAAATCGAAGCGCTCGGGATTTCTTTCAAATTCGTATTTGACGAAACGAGTGATCTGGTCGACTTGGTGAATCGCCTTGATTGTGTGCTGCTCGAGCGCGGATGAAAGAATGGCGGCCGATGCGGCGGCCTCGCGATACGCCGAATCGCGTTCTACCGATAGGCGCGCGAAGATCACGGTCCATAGCAGCACGAGCACCAGCAGGCCGAGCACCGGGATTGCAATGAGCGCACGCCGCCGCGAGCCGGCCTGGTTGCGCCTCGCGCGTGCCTCACGGGCGGAATGGAACCGAGGAACGTTCATCGGCGACGGGCACTAGCAGACGTCGAGAGACGGAAAGCGGTGTCCTATTGGCATGGCGGGTTCTTCGTTGGCTGCATCGCGACCATTGTGCCTGGCTGGAGCGCGGCGCTATTGAAAATCAATCGACAGTTGCCGAAATTACAATCTCGGCGGGCACGCTTTAGCAAGATATTACTGAATGGATCGCAATTTAGATAGCGCCGGATAATCGGGTAAACCTGTGCATACCCAGGCATGATTTCGGTGTGAGCACGGATTTCTCAAATACAAGGAATTATTCATTCGGCCCGTGGATGCCTGGGTTCAGGGCAAGCAGATCGTTCCGTCAATGACCGTCGTGGCAGCGCCACCGATCCAAGTCTTCCCACGGGCGTCGTCGTAGTCGACGAAAACGCGCCCGTCGCGCCCCAGCGCGGTGCCTTGGCGCACCGTATAACGCTCTGCGGGGCGGCACGCGCGCGCGGCGAAGAGACTCGCGAGTCCCGCGTTGGCGCTGCCCGTCACCGGGTCTTCATAGAGCGACTGGTTGTTCGCGACGACGAAGCAGCGCACCTCGAATGCGGCGGGCCCGCCTGCGGGATGCGGCGCATAGAGCGCGAGGCCGCTCATGCCGGCACGTTGCACGGTCCGAAAAAGCGCGGCGGGTTCGGGCGCCACGTGTACGCACGTCTCGGGCGTCGCGACGCCGACTGCAAGCCAGCCTACGCCGTTGTTGATGGCCGTGGGCGGGAGGTGGCTGAAATCGATGTCATCGGTGTGCAGCGCCTCCTTCAGCGCGTCATATTCGGTTTCGGCAAGGGGCGTGATGGTGGCGGGCGGCGCGGCAAAGGCGCGCATGCCGCCCGCGCGCGCCTCGATTTCGACGAGGCCGACGCCGCACTGCTGTACGAGCCTGTCCGCCTGCCTTGGCCGGTAGCCTTGCTCGATCAGCGCGTGCGCCGTGCCGAGGGTGGGGTGCCCCGCGAACGGCAGCTCCCCCTCCGGCGTGAAGATGCGCACGAAGTAGTCGGCCGACGGGTCGGTCGGCTTGCAAATGAATGTGGTCTCCGAAAGGTTCGTCCATCGAGCGATCGCCTGCATTTCAACGGTAGGCAACCCGTCCGCGTCGAAGACCACGGCAAGCGCATTGCCTTTGAACGGCACGGCCGAAAACACATCGACTTGCTTGAAGCGGACTTGGCGCGGCATCGACGGCCTCCCTTTCTTTTCACATTTACGCGATTTCGGCGATCAGCTCGATCTCGACACAGGCGCCCAAGGGAATCTGCGCCACGCCGAACGCCGAACGCGCATGCTTGCCCGCTTCACCGAACACTTCGCCCAAGAGTTCGGACGCGCCATTGGTGACGATGTGCTGTTCGGTGTAGTCGGGCGTCGAGTTCACGAGGCTCATCACCTTGACGATCCGCTTCACGCGGCTCAGGTCGCCCGTGTGGGCATGCAGTGTCGCGAGCAGATCGATCGCGACTGCGCGCGCGGCTTGCTTGCCTTCGTCGGTCGTCATGGTCGCGCCGAGTTTGCCTACCCACGGCTTGCCGTCTTTTTTCGCGATGTGACCGGATAAATGGACGGTGTTGCCCGTTTGCGCGCACATGACGTAGGCGGCGGCCGGTGAGGCAGCAACCGGCAGTTCGATGCCGAGCGCTTTGAGCGTGTCGTAGATGCTCCGTTGAGCCATGAGAGGTCCTTGATGAGTAGTGAAGAGGCGGTTCGACGCGCGGGGATTTCCTGCCGCGCGTTCGCTCTGATCAGAGGCGTTCGCGAATCAGCGCGGCCAGCCGCGCGATGCCCTCGTCGATGCGGGCCCATGGCACCGTGACGAAC
>JAXDQB010000143.1:0-3617 GCA_034668065.1 Paraburkholderia sp. | reverse complement strand
CCACCTTTGGACCGTTTGTTGGAGTTGCACTCGACGCTGCGCTCACCCGTTGCGTAGCGTGTCGCGAACCACATCGATTGCGCGCTCAAGCGTCGAGCGCAGCGCACGGCTATCGGTGGCGAGAATCCGCATGAATGCGCCGCAGTGGCCGGGCAACAAGCCAGCGCCTGCATAGAACGCATCCTCGGTCGCATGTTGGAGTGCGTGAGCGACCGCGGCCCCTTTTTCAGCATCGAGCGTGAGTACCATCAGGCCGCCGTGCGCCGTAAAACCCGAGCTCACTCCACCGAGCAGGCGGCCCGACGCTGCGTCAAGACGCAAACGGTCGCGCGCGAGCAGGCGGCCCGTTGAACTGCGCACCGATATCGCCGCGTCGAGCGCGCCGAATGGCGTCTCGTTGCCTGCAGGATCGTGCGTCGTATAGCAATCGGCTAGTAGGATGCGCGCGCCCGCATGCAGCACGACGTCGATGCTGCTGGCGAGCCGTGCGCCGGGGAAAAGGATCGACGGATGCGGCAGCCAGTCGAGCTGCGCGCCCTGCTGCGCCTCGATACGCACACGCGCTTTCGCCGTACCGTTCGTCATCGAATGGACGATGGTGGCCGCGGCCGTCTCCACGCGGGCGCGCGAGCGTTCGGTCGCGACGACATGCTGGTGCACATCGTCGTTCTCGAACAGCCCGCCCGACGACGACTGCACAATCACTCGGGCGTCTGCCAGATCCGCGCCATACGAGAGCACACGGCCCACGTGATACGGATACCCCGCGCGCTGCCGCGACAGATAGGTCGCACCCGAAATCCCGCGTGAGAAGCACAGGTCGAGCTGCGGTTGCGAGACCCCAGCGCTTGCCGGCAAGGCCTCAATGCGCATCGAAGAGCACGTTCTCCACGATCGCCTCTACCACGGCATCGACGCCGTCGCCGATCGCGCAGTTGGTGAGCGCGACTGCACGCTGGCCGCGCACCTCGCGCGCTTCCCGCACCATCCGTTCGAGATCGGCGCCCACGTAAGGCGCCAGATCGAACTTGTTGATGACGAGCAGATCGCAGGACACGACGCCAAGGCCACGCTTGCGCGGAATATCATCCCCCGCCGCCACGTCGATCACAAAGATCCAATAATCGACCAGATCCAGCGAGAACGACGACGCGAGATTGTCGCCGCCCGATTCGATCAGCACGAGCTGCAGGCCTGCGAAGCGCTCGTCGAGTTCGTCGGCGGCTTGCAGGTTCAGTGTGGGATCCTCGCGAATCGCCGTATGCGGGCACGCGCCGGTTTCGACCGCCAGCACCCGCGCCGGATCAATCAGACCGCTGCGGCGCACGCGCTCGGCATCCTCGCGCGTGACGAGATCGTTGGTGATGACCGCCAGTTCAATGCCGCGCGCGGCGAAGCGCGGGATCAATTGCTCAAGCAGCCGCGTCTTGCCAGATCCAACCGGCCCGCCGATCCCGACCCGTGCCGCTCGCGGGGGCGCCTGCAGCACCGGCTGAATTTCGAAAGCTTCCTTTTCAACAGGCACCGAATGCCTCCGTCAAAGCGCTAGCGCATAGAGGACTAGCGCAACATGTAGCGCCGCGACAACGGCACTTCGCGCGCCGGATCGCAGCGAATGATCTGCCCGTCGATCATCACGTCGAAAGTCTGCGGGTTGACCGTGAGATTCGGGCAAGCGTCGTTGTGCAACATGTCACGCTTGGTAAGCTTGCGCGTACCATGCGCGCCGACGAGCTGCCGCGCGAGCCCGAGCTTCGCCGCAGCGCCCGCATCGAGCGCGAGCGGACTCACGAAATTGACCGCAAGCGAGGCCGGCGCGCGGCCGAACGCGCCCCACTGCGGGCGCATCGCGAGCGGCTCGCAGGTCATGAGGGACGCCGCCGAGTCACCCATCGCTCCCCACGCGATGAAACCGCCCTTCACCACTACTTCCGGCTTGATGCCGAAAAACGCAGGCCGCCACAACACGATGTCGGCAAGCTTACCGTCTTCGAGCGAGCCGACCGTATCAGCGATGCCGAAGGTGCGCGCCGCGTTGATCGTATATTTGGCGATATAGCGCTTGATGCGCTCGTTGTCGCCACGGACCGATCGTTCGGCGGGCAGGCGTCCTCGCTGGTCCTTCATCTTCGACGCGAGCTGCCAGGTGCGGCAGATCACCTCGTTGATGCGGCCCATGCCCTGGCTGTCGGAGCCGAGCATCGAGATCGCGCCGAGATCGTGCAGCACGTCTTCGGCAGAGATGGTCTGCGCGCGCACCCGCGATTCCGCGAACGCAACGTCTTCAGGCACTGCGGGATTCAGGTGATGGCACACCATAATCATGTCGAGGTGTTCGTCGAACGTGTTGATGGTGTACGGGTTGGTCGACGATGGGAGGCAGTGCATCCGTCCCGCCACCGCGATGATGTCCGGCGCATGGCCGCCGCCTGCGCCTTCCGTGTGGTACATGTGGATCGTGCGGCCCTTCATCGCCGCGATCGTGTCTTCGAGAAACCCCGATTCGTTGAGCGTGTCCGTATGCAGCTGCACCTGGAAGTCGTATTCGTCCGCGACGTTCAGGCAGGTATCGATCACGGCCGGCATCGCGCCCCAGTCCTCGTGGATCTTAAGGCCCAGGCAACCGCCGCGCAGTTGGTCGACAAGCGAACCCGGCTTGCTCGAATTGCCACGCCCGAGAAAACCGAAATTGAGCGGCCACTGTTCGGACGCCTGCATCATGCGCCCGACGTTCCACGCGCCGCCGCAATCGATCCCCACCGTAATCGGACCGAGCGAGCCGCCAATCAGGGTAGTCAATCCCGACGCAAGCGCATGCTCGCACAGCTGCGGGGAATCGAAATGCACATGCACGTCGATGCCGCCCGGCGTCGCGATCAACCCTTCGGCATCTTTGACAGTGGTCGCAACGCCGCACACGAGCTGAGGATGCACACCGTCCATCACCTGCGGATTGCCGGCCTTACCGATGGCGACGATGCGTCCGTTCTTGATGCCGATGTCGCCCTTGACGATGCCAAGCACCGGATCGATCACGGTGGCGTTGCAGATCAGCATGTCGAGCGCGCCGTCCACGCTGTCGTGGCCCGCCTTCAGTCCCATACCGTCGCGCAGGGTCTTGCCGCCGCCGTGCAGGCATTCGTCGCCGGGCACCGCGTAGTCGTGTTCGACCTCGGCAAGAAGCGACGTGTCACCGAGGCGCACCGCGTCTCCGGTGGTCGGGCCGAACATCTCGGCGTAGGCCTTGCGTGTCATCGTGACCATTCAGGCTCCCTTGAAGCCGCGCGCCGCAGCGCGCCCGATGGCCGCTTCACGTAGACCGGGCTCGTCGACAGCGCCGTCGGTCAGTCCGTTCAGGCCGAAGATCTCCTGAGTGCCGCCAAATGCGACGAGCGTCACTTCCTTGCTGTCGCCCGGTTCGAAACGCACCGCCGTCCCGGCCGGAATGTCTAGCCGCATGCCGAACGCAGCCGCGCGATCGAATCGCAGGGCTCGGTTGACCTCGAAAAAATGGAAGTGGCTGCCGACCTGGATGGGGCGGTCTCCGGTGTTCATCGCGCTCAATACAACTTTTTCGCGGCCCGCGTTCAGTTCGACGTCGCCGTCCGCGGCAAAGA
>JAXDQB010000142.1:0-5872 GCA_034668065.1 Paraburkholderia sp. | reverse complement strand
TGCCTCCTGGGCGATCAGCTCATCGGGCAGATTGAAATCGAAATCGGAAAGCGTGAACATGCTGCGTTGATCGGCGGTGAGCGGCGTGGCCCGAGGTATCTCGCGAGCCGCTATGATCGTGAGACGTCCGGCCGCGTGCCGGGCGCGCGATGCTGATGACAAAGCCGATATTGTACTTGCGAAGAGACTCATGCCCTTGCCTTGCCGCCGCCAGCTCAAGCCTGTCGAAGATGCCACAGACGACGTCGCTCACCCCGCCGGTGCGGCCGGCCGTGCCGTAGAGCCAACGCCGTACGGCGAAGCAGGCACGGCAGGCACGGGCAATGCGGGCGCGGGCGATGTTGGCACGGGCGATGTTGGCACGAGCGATGTGGGCGCGAGCGATGTGGGCGCGAGCGATGTGGGCACGAGCGATGTGGGCGCAAGCGATCGTGTCGCGGGCGACGCGGCAACGCAAGGGACCAAAGGCCGCGACAAATCCGGCAGGTCGAAGGCGGGCGCAGCCTTGAGCGGGGCCACACTCGCGCCAAAACACACGAAGCCCGCAAAGACCGCGGACAAGCTGGCAAAGCTCGGCCTTGCCCGCGACATCGACCTCGTGCTGCATCTGCCGATGCGCTACGAAGACGAAACGGCCCTCACGCCTATCGGCGACATGCTGCCCGGTGAGACGGCGCAGACCGAGGGCGTCGTGTTCGACAACGAGATCGCCTATCGGCCGCGTCGCCAATTGGTCGTGAAGCTGCGCGACGCGGCGGGCGACGAACTCTCGCTGCGGTTTCTCAACTTCTACGGCTCGCAGGTGACGCAGATGGCGGTGGGGCAGCGCCTGCGGGTGCGCGGCGACGTGCGCGGCGGCTTCTTCGGCCTCGAGATGGTTCATCCGGCCGTGCGTCCCGTCGACGAGGACACGCCCCTGCCGCAGGCGCTCACACCTGTCTACCCGAGCACGGCGGGTGTCTCGCAGGCGTATCTGCGCAAGGCGATCGACAACGCGCTCGCGCGCACCGCGCTGCCCGAGCTGCTGCCGGAGCCGATTGCCGAGCGCTATGGCCGGCTGCTCTCGTTGCCGCCGCTCGCCGAGGCCGTGCGCACGCTGCATCACCCGAGCGCCGACGCGGACGAAGCCGCGCTCATCGACGGCAGCCATCCGGCCTGGTCGCGCATCAAGTTCGACGAACTGCTTGCACAACAGCTTTCGCTCAAGCGCGCGCACGAGGAGCGGCGACGCCGCACGGCCCCTGCTATGCCGCGCCGCCCGGCCGGCGACACCGCTTCGTTGGCTGAGCGTTTGCTGCAAGGGCTGCCATTTGCGCTCACGGGCGCGCAGACGCGCGTGGTGGCGGAAATCTCGGCCGATCTGGTCGCGGCGTATCCGATGCAGCGCTTGTTACAGGGCGACGTTGGCAGCGGCAAGACGGTGGTGGCGGCGCTCGCGGCGGCACAAGCCATCGACGCCGGCTATCAGGCGGCGATGATGGCACCGACGGAAATTCTTGCCGAGCAGCACGCGCGGAAGCTGCGCGCGTGGCTTGAGCCGCTCGGCGTGACGGTTGCCTGGCTGGCGGGCAGCCTGAAGTCGAAGGAAAAGCGGGCGGCGCTCGAGGCTGCTGCATCTGGCGCCGCCCGCCTCGTCATCGGCACGCACGCGATAATTCAGGACGCGGTCGAGTTCGCCCGGCTCGGACTTGTGATCGTCGACGAGCAGCACCGTTTCGGCGTGGCGCAGCGTCTCGCCCTGCGTGCGAAGGCGCGCAGGGAGGCACTCGAAGCGGACGACGGCGAGAAAGATTTCCAACCCCACCAGCTCATGATGTCGGCCACGCCGATTCCGCGCACGCTCGCGATGACCTACTACGCGGACCTCGACGTCTCGACAATCGACGAACTTCCGCCCGGCCGCACGCCGATCGTCACCAAGCTCGTCTCGGACGCACGCCGCGACGAGGTGATCGCGCGAGTGCGCGAGGCGGCATTGACAGGGCGGCAAGTCTACTGGGTGTGTCCACTGATCGAAGAGAGCGAGACGCTGCAGCTTCAGACCGCAGTCGAGACGTACGAGACGTTGGTCGCGTCGCTGCCCGAGCTGCGAGTCGGCCTCGTGCACGGGCGGCTGGCGCCCGCCGAGAAGGCGACAGTGATGAACGCTTTTTCCCGCAATGAGATTCAGTTGCTCGTGGCGACGACGGTGATCGAGGTTGGCGTGGACGTGCCCAACGCGTCGCTGATGGTGATCGAACATGCCGAGCGCTTCGGCCTTGCCCAGCTGCACCAGTTGCGCGGGCGGGTTGGGCGCGGCAGCACGGCGTCCGTCTGTGTGCTGCTTTACGGCGGCCCGCTTTCGCTCACGGCGCGTGCGCGTTTGAAAACGATGCGCGAGACGACGGACGGCTTCGAGATCGCCCGCCGGGACCTCGAAATCCGCGGCCCCGGCGAATTCCTGGGCGCACGGCAATCGGGTGCCGCGATGCTGCGCTTTGCCGATCTTGAGCAAGATGCCTGGCTCATCGAGCCGGCCCGCGAGGCGGCGGCGCAGCTCGTCGCGCAATATCCGGAGGTCGTGGCGAACCATCTTGCGCGCTGGCTGGGTGGGCGCGAGCAGTACCTCAAGGCGTGACACCTGGACAACCCGGCGAAGCCGCCCGTGATGCGTCGGGATATTTGGTATCGCACCTACCGCTGTATAAGATAAAATCTATCGACGATGATAGTCTGATTGGTCCCCAATGACGCTTACCGAACTGAAATACATTGTGGCGGTGGCCCGCGAACGCCATTTCGGCCGCGCGGCCGAGGCCTGCTTCGTTAGTCAGCCGACTTTATCGGTCGCGATCAAAAAGCTCGAGGACGAGCTGAACGTTCAGCTCTTCGAGCGCGGTACGAGTGAAGTCAGCGTGACGCCGATCGGCGAGCAGATCGTTACGCAGGCGCAGCGCGTGCTCGAACAAACGGTCGCCATCAAGGAGATTGCAAAGCAGGGCAAGGATCCGCTCGTCGGGCCGCTGCGCCTGGGTGTCATCTACACGATCGGGCCGTATCTGCTGCCGACGCTCGTCAAGCAGATCATCAAGAAAGTGCCGCAGATGCCGCTGATGCTGCAGGAGAACTACACGCTCAAGCTGATCGAGTTGCTCAAGCAGGGCGAGATTGACGTCGCCATCATGGCGCTGCCGTTTTCCGAAACCGGGCTCATGGTACGTCCGCTCTACGACGAGCCGTTCGTCGTCGCACTGCCGGCCGGCCACCCATGGGAATCGCGCAAGAAGATCGACCCGGAGGATCTGAAGCAGGAAACGATGCTGCTGCTTGGCAACGGCCATTGCTTTCGCGACCACGTGCTAAGCGTGTGCCCCGAGTTGATGCGCTTTTCTCAAACGGCGGACGGCATCCAGAAAACGTTCGAGGGCTCCTCGCTCGAGACGATCCGGCACATGGTGGCGAGCGGCGTCGGCATCACCGTCTTGCCGCGCATGTCGGTCCAGGAAGTGAGAGCGCATGCAGGCGGCCCCGATGCAGGACTGCTCAGCTACGTGGCGTTCGACGATCCGGTGCCCGACCGCCGTGTCGTCCTTGCCTGGCGCAAGAGCTTTACGCGCATGCCCGCCATCGACGCGATCAGCGACGCGATCGCAGCATGCGAAATTCCCGGCGTCAACAAGCTCGACATACCCGCCACCCTCAGCTGAGGCGCGAAGGTCGTCGACCGCAAGCCTGGTTGCCTGCCGACCGGGCTTTTATTTCGGCTATGTAATAGATAGATTTAAGTGAATTCGCTCTGTCAATAGTGTTTGATAAAGTGCAACACATGGATCGCCTGATCCGTTTATCGAAGGAGCTTCCATGTTGCGCTACATCGACAAAGGCATGAACTTGCACCGGTTTTCCCGTCCGGCCGATTCGGGAGGCAACCGCGATGCGCAGGTTGCCTCCCGGTATCGGCAGATGGTGGCCACTGCGTTCGCGTTGCTTGCCGATCGTGCGCTGGCAGTCTAGGCGCTGTTCTGGGGCACTGCTCCTTTCTTGCGTGTGTTTCGCGACAGACCGTCACAGGTGCTGATATGCTGCCGCGCTGTTTGCATGCGTATCTGATTGAAGATTGGTTGTGGCTTACTTATTGAGGAAAGATGATGTCTACGAACAAGCTGACTACTGCCGCTGGCGCTCCGGTTGTCGACAACCAGAACACGATGACGGCGGGGCCGCGCGGGCCCGTGCTCTTGCAGGATGTCTGGCTGCTGGAAAAGCTCGCTCACTTCGATCGTGAGGTGATCCCTGAGCGGCGTATGCATGCGAAGGGGTCGGGTGCATACGGCACATTTACGGTGACGAACGACATCACGAAGTACACGCGCGCCAAGATTTTCTCGCAGGTGGGCAAGAAGACCGAACTGTTCGCGCGCTTCACCACGGTGGCCGGCGAGCGCGGCGCGGCCGACGCCGAGCGCGATATCCGCGGCTTCGCGGTCAAGTTCTACACGGAAGAGGGGAATTGGGACCTCGTCGGCAACAACACGCCGGTGTTCTTTTTGCGCGATCCGCTGAAGTTTCCTGACCTGAACCATGCGGTCAAGCGCGACCCGCGCACGAACATGCGCAGCGCGCGTAACAACTGGGATTTCTGGACGGGGCTGCCTGAAGCACTGCACCAGGTGACCATCGTCATGAGCGAGCGCGGCATTCCGGCCAGCTATCGCCAGATGCACGGCTTCGGCTCGCATACGTTCAGCTTCATCAACGCGGCCAACGAGCGCTATTGGGTCAAGTTTCACTTCAGGTGCCAGCAAGGTATCAAGAACCTGACCGATGCTGAAGCCGAGGCCATCGTCGGGAAGGATCGCGAAAGCCATCAGCGTGATCTTTACGATGCGATCGAGCGCGCCGATTATCCGAAATGGACGCTGTGCGTGCAGGTCATGCCGGAGAAGGATGCCTCGACGGTTCCATACAACCCGTTCGATCTCACCAAGGTTTGGCCGCATAAGGACTATCCGTTGATCGAGGTCGGCGTCATGGAGCTCAATCGCAATCCGGAGAACTTCTTCGCGGAAGTCGAGCAGTCGGCTTTCAATCCGGCTCAAGTGGTGCCGGGCATCAGCTTCTCGCCGGACAAGATGCTGCAGGCGCGTCTCTTCTCGTATGGCGATGCGCAGCGCTACCGCCTTGGCGTCAACCATCACCAAATTCCGGTGAACCGGCCACGCTGCCCCGTGCACAGCTATCACCGCGACGGACAAATGCGGGTGGACGGCAACTATGGTGCGACGCTCGGCTACGAGCCCAACAGCTATAGCGAGTGGAAGGAGCAGCCCGATTTCAGCGAGCCGCCGCTCACCATCGAAGGCTCGGCGGATCATTGGAATCATCGTGTGGACGAAGACTACTTTTCGCAGCCGGGCAACCTGTTCCGCAAGATGACGCCGGCGCAGCAGCAGGTCCTCTTCGAAAACACGGCCCGCGCGATGGGCGATGCGCCAGAGGAGATCAAGCGCCGCCATATCGCCCATTGCAGCAAAGCCGATCCGGCTTACGGCGCAGGGGTGGCCGCGGCGGCTGGGCTTAAGATCTGAGGGCCGGAAGGTCGATGCGGCGTGAAGCCGTCCATGGAAGCTGACCGGCGCGATGCCGGTCAGCTTTCCTCCCAGGATAGGGCAACGCCCCCTGGGAGGCATCGTTCGAGCCGAACAATGGATGGAGGTACACTGGCAGGCGCCCGGCGGGCCGACTGACGTCGATCGTCTTCGGGGCGCACGCATCGTTTCAACTCGCAAGGAGCCGCAATGGCAAAGAAAAGCGCAGCATCAACGCAAATCGACATCGGCATCAGCGACAAGGATCGCAAGAAAATCGCGGAAGGGCTATCGCGCTTGCTTGC
>JAXDQB010000141.1:0-2689 GCA_034668065.1 Paraburkholderia sp. | reverse complement strand
CAAGGTAGTCCGGTAGGCGCGCAGCAGGAAGATCGCCTCGACAAGATCCCCCGCGGCTTGCTTGATGGCAAGCGCTGCAAGCTCCTCGTCATAGACGGACCCCTCGGTCATCACACGCGCAACGGCTAAGCGCATCTGCTGACGAATCTGCGCGATCGTCAGCTCAGGCTCGGCGCGATCGCCACGCCGGGCCGCTTCGAGCAGGCGCCACGACGCTTCGATCGCGCGCTCGCCCCCTTTGACAGCGACATACATCAGTTGAGCTCCACTCGAGTCGTGCGCGGGATGCCGATCACTGACCGCCCGCAGACGAGATAACAATCGATGCCGCACGGTGCAGCCGAAGCAAGCGACGCACGCGCCTGCCAGAACGTATCGGCGATGCCACGCGGCTCAATGCGAACGCTGGACTGGATACCCGGCCCCGAAAGCGTAAGCGGCCGGCCGCCTTCCAGTGCGTCAACGCGGATGAGCACCGTGGCCGCTCCCTGCGGCGCTTCCGGCGTGCCTAGTGCAAATGTGTCGGGCGCGGGCAGCGCCGCGGCGTCGGCCACGTAAGCAAAGGCGGCAGCAGCCGGCGTATGCGCAAGTGGCGCGTCCGTGTGAAAGCGAATTGCCTGCACAAGCGCTTCGTCGTGGTGTTGCAGCCACACCGGCGTCGAGAAATCGGCAAGCGCAAGCATTGCGCCAAAGGCTGCTGTCGGCCAGCGGCGAAGCACGTCGTCGTCGAACGCGACATCGATCGAGCCTACGGTGCCCGGCCGCGCAAGCGCATCCAGAAGCACGCGGAAACACGTCTGCGCGTCGTGCACGGGATCAGCAAAGCCGCGCACGAGGGTATCGAGCGAGGAGAATTTATCGGTCATGATCATTCGCCCCGGACCATCGTGTAGAAATCGACGCGCGACGAAGCTGTCTGCTGCGCGCGCTCGCACCGCTTTTCATCGAGCATCCGGGCAAGCGGCACGACGAGTTGTGCTCGCAACGCCTCGCTAAAGCGAGCAGTCTGCAACATGGCATCGGCAAGCGCGGCAAGCTCCGCACGCCGCTTGTCACGACCCAGCTGATAGGCAATGCCCACGGCACCGGGTTCGCCGCCCGATTTCAGACGCAACACTGCGCGCGTCACGGTCGCCTCGCCCGCGTTGAACGGATCGCCCGTGCCGCCGATGCGCCCGCGCACCATCGCCAGGCCGGTTTGCGGCGCACGCAGCCAATCGAACGCTGGCGGCGCGCCTTCGCAGACGGCCTCGATCGCCCGCTCGAGCGTCGCACGCGGCGCCCGCGCAAGCTGCGCCAGCCAACGTCGCCGCTCGAGTGTGATGTCGGAGGTTGACTCCTTCATGTGCCCAGTCCTTCAATCTCGAAAGCATTTCGTCATGCGAGCCGACAACGAGCAGCCTGCGCGTTGAGCAAGGCCGGCACGGCAATTGCCGCCGTCGGCCTCGCAACATCTCTTTTTACATCAGTCTAGTCGTCTAGACCACTAGACAACGATGATTGCATGCTAGCATATCGGCGAAGTGCACGCGCCGCGTATTTTTGCCGACGCTTCACACATCCTCATTTCATAATCCGGTCGCCGACGCACCCATACAATGTCTGCTGTTTGCGACATTCAAACCGATTGGAATGACACGATGATGAAACGCAGCAACACCGCCCGGAGTGCGGCGATCGACGCACCGCCCGTTGCGGCGAGCGCCGTCGAACGCGGCGCGGGCGTCGCGGTCTGGCGGCAGATCGAACAGGTGCTAGCCTCGGAAATCGCGGCAAGCGGGTTCGGCGAGAGCGGCCGCCTGCCGAGCGAGAGCGAACTGGCCAAACGCTTCGGCGTGAATCGCCATACGGTACGCCGTGCGATGCTCGGGCTCGCCGCGCAGGGATTGGTCAGCGTCGAGCAAGGACGCGGCACCTTCGTACAGCCAGGCGCGATCGACTACACGATCGGCCGCCGTACGCGCTTTACGGAAAACTTGCGCGAGCAGGGTCATTCGGCAAACGGCACGGTGTTGTCGGCGGCATCGGTGAAAGCCGAACCGAAGGTTGCGAAGGCCCTAGGCCTGCGTACGAACACGCTCGTCTATCGCGTCGAATCGCTGCACGCGGCCGACGGGGTGCCGCTGACGTACGCGCTCGCCTGGTATCCCGCGGCACGTTTTTCCGGGTTGCCCGAAGCGCTGGAGCGAACGGGCGGTGCATTTTCCGAGGCGCTTGCTCAATACGGCGTCGCCGACTATTCGCGCCGCTGGAACCGCATCGGCAGCGCCCTGCCGGACGCCGATATTGCGCGCCGGCTCAATATCAATCGACAGCAACCGGTACTTTGGGTCGAAAACGTCGACGTCGACGCCGACGGCACGCCTATCAAGTACGGCATCACGCATTTCGCCGCCGACAGAGTGCAGCTTTTTGTGGAACAAGACGGATGAGCGAGACCAACGATATGAAGGTGGATGAACTCGGCAGCGATGCACTAGCGTGGACGGCTAAGAGCCGGTTCGCCATCTATTACGCGCCCTCGCGCACTTCGCCATGGTGGGACGCCGGTTGCCGGTGGCTCGCGCGCGATCCGGAATCGGGAGCCTTGCTTGCTCCGCCCGCAGTGCCCGCGCTTGCCGCGCGCTCACGCGACGTGCCGAGCCTGTCGCGGGCGCCGCAACGCTACGGATGGCACGGTACGCTGGTC
>JAXDQB010000140.1:0-3259 GCA_034668065.1 Paraburkholderia sp. | reverse complement strand
TTTGCTTACCACCGTTGACTGCGCCATCGCATGTACTCGCGCAGCTCACTGCCCGCACGCATACATAGTTCCGCACTTCCCTTCGCTTCCCCCGCGCCGCTGTAGTCAACAGCGCGAAGGGCGCAATTCTAAGTGCGTTCGCGAAGCATTGCAAGCACGAATCGACACGGACGGATTGAAATAAGCCGATAATCGGCAAAATTCCCCGAAAGGATTGGGGCGTCGCCACCGCAATACCCCCTCGCTCCCGACGACCGCTCACGGTCCATGCCAGCGCGGACCGTACGCAGCCAGGATTTACGCCCGGAAACGTCTAGAATGAGGGGTTCACCGAATTCAACCATTCTGCTCCCCTATGCGCTCGCGAATCGCCAAACGTCTCCCCCCCGATGCCGATAAACTCGTCGGCCTGTCGCTCGCGCTTTTCGCGTCGGGCAGTCGCATCGAAGACCGCTTCTGGGAGGCCAAGCTCGATGCTTTACTCGCGAAGATCGTTCGTAGCGGTAATCAAACGACACTCGACGCCGCGCTCGATCACCTGCAGCAAAATCACCCCGACGCCTACGGTGCGCTCGCCGACATGGCCGAGACGCATAGCGAGTCGTTCGTCGTCGAGCACGAAGGCGCTGCGGATGAGGCACTCCTCATCGCGGCACCCGTGCTCGCCTGGACCCGGTACGCCATCCCGTCCGGGCCACTCAAAACCGAGTCGGTCGACGCGCTGCGCGCCCACCTTCAAGCGCACGTGCTTGCAGAGGGTACGCGCGTCGCACTCGCGCCGTTCCTGTATAGCATCGATCAGCTGCCGCGCCATCATGTCGAGACCTATCGCGTCGCGCAGCAGTTGATTCAAGCCGCCGTCAGCGGCGCCGCTATCAAGATGAGCCTCGGCGATCTGCCCGAGACGTCGCCAATCCTTGCCGATCCGCGTTTCCTCCTCGCCGTGGCAGCTGCACCGGTCGGCGCACCGCTCTTTCGCTGGCAGGAAGAGGAAAGCGGCGTGCGGATCGAGCGTGGGCAATGCCTCGAGCAATGGGCCACGCAAGGCGGCGCCAATGTTGCGCTCGTGCTGCCAGGCTGCGAATTCGAATGCCTGCTTCCCGACGCCTACTATTCAGCCTGCCGCGACGCGGACGAGCGCGTGCGCCCACACACCGTGCGCACGGCCATCCGCTACCTCTTTGACACGATCGGTGCGACCGCCCCGGAACTGCGCGCTGTCGTCGCCGGCTTCGGCGAGCGGCGCATCGACGAATACCGGATCGGCTTCACGCGCCGCGGCAGCAACGACGTCGTCTATGGTGTCGTCTGGCCCCTTTACGGCCGCGAGACCGGGGAGCTCGGCGTCGACGAGGATGCCGAGGAAATCGAGGGGCCGCTCGAAGAAATCATCGCGCTGCTCAAAGAAGCGGGTGTGACCGACATCCGTCGGCATGCAGGCCGCTTCGAGCCCGAGTATTGCGACGATTGCGGTGTCCCCCTCTATGCGGATCCGCTCGGCGAAATCGTCCACGCCGAGATGCCCGAGGACGCCGAGCCCGCGCAGCCGCATTTCCACTGAACCGCGGCGCTTTGCGCCACATTTGCCCAACCCCCACCGCACGCGAGGCCCGCGGCCTCTTCTTTTAGGGCCGCGCCTGCGCGTCCTATGCCATCCGGCTAGCCGCTCATCCGTCAGGAATTTGTCATCATTCCACCGGCGGTACGTCAGAGCGGCCGGCCCACTCCCGGTTCGCCTGCGGCGGCTCCGTATTGGACAATCAGGAGGCAAAGTATGCGGTTCGCAGTTCTCGGTTCGGAAGCAGAACGGCGCGACGGTCTGAAGGCACTGTTGCGACAGATCAATAGGCACGCGCGTTTTTGTGAAGCAAGGGATTGGGCGCAAGCATGCCGCGCATTACGGCGAACGCCCGTCGACCTGCTCGTCGTCGACTGGCACGATGCGATGCGCCTTTCGGAGGTGCGTGCGCTTTTTGCGGAACATCGCGGCCTGCGCATGGCGCTGTTCGTCGACGATGCCTCGCCATGCCGCGTCCGCCCGCTTATGGACGAAGGTGTCCAAGGCGTTATCCCCCGCCCAACGAACCCTAAGCTGATCGTACGGTTGCTCGAGCTCGTCCTAGCCGGCGGCCATTACGCCCCGCATGGTGCTTTCCTGCGCGAGGGCCGCACGACGCAAGACGTCGCGCCCCCTCCCTCGCTGCTTTGTGAGCTGACGCCCCCGTCGGGCCGCCGCGCCCGCTTTGCTTCAACGCTCTCGCCGCGCCAGGAGCAGATCATGCGCTGCGTCCATATGGGCAGCACCAATAAAATGATCGCGCGCACACTCGGCATCAGTGAAGGGACAGTCAAGATCCATCTCGCAAGCATCTTTCAGCAGCTTGGTGCTCCGAATCGCGCTGCGGCAGTCGCCATCTACAACGGCTGGCTTACACCACAGCTTGAGGTGCTGCGCAGTGAGCGCGAACGCGCGCCCACCCCGGCCATAGGCCAATCCGGGCCCGTTCCATTGCGCCGCGGCGCCCCATTCAAGTATCCGTTGCCGCACCCCGAGGAAACGAATAGCCTGCCCATCGCTGCGGAGCCGGACGCGCCATTCTGCAATGCGATATCGAATTCCGGCTCCCGGTAACAAGGAGGAGAGCGCCCCGCAAAGCGGAAAGATCGGCAAGCAACGCTCCCACGTTTCCCATTGCAACGAGTAATATGGGCGTCATGGGCTTCCTTTACACGCCGCTTCCGCTATGGGTCGCCGTCGGTGCCTGGGCCGGCGCGGCGCTGCTTCTCGCGCTCGCCTTGGCACGCAAGCCCTTCAAGCGCTTGCAGGACGCGACGCTTCAACACGTCTGGCTCGCCATCATCGTCGCGATCTCGGTGCTGTGGGCAAGCAATGCGTGGCTCGAGGACGGCCCCGTCATGCATCTGCTCGGCGCAACGCTTTTCGTAACACTGTTCGACTGGGCACTCGCGCTGATCGCAATGGCGGCGGTATCGGGAATCGCGGCGCTCGTCTTCGATGCAGCGTGGCACGGCGTCGCGCTCACCTTCCTCATCTACGGCGCGTTGCCGGTAGGTGTCTCGGCGCTGCTGCAGCGCGCCTGCACTGCCTGGCTGCCGCGCAATCTGCCCGTCTTTATCGGCGTGCAAGGCTTCTTGTCGCCGGCCATTGCTGTCGCCCTGACCTCCGCGGCTGCGGTCGGCTTGGACGTGGGGCTTGCGGGCGGATCGCAGAAGGTGATCCCCGCCAGCTACACGTTAA
>JAXDQB010000139.1:0-5062 GCA_034668065.1 Paraburkholderia sp. | reverse complement strand
GGGAAGTCGAATACGGGCGAGGGCGGCGAGGACAAGCACCGCTATCGCAACGACCTGCGCGGCATTCCGATCAAGAGCGGCGACACGCTTGCCTCCGTGATCGGCTCCGAGGTTGTGCGCGACATTCCGCTCAAGGCCGGCGACTCGCTGCGCTCGAAGATCAAACAGGTGGCCTCGGGCCGTTTCGGCGTGACGGCGGAATACCTCGCATCAGCGGACCAGATCCAGATCAAAATGGCGCACGGCGCCAAGCCCGGCGAAGGGGGGCAGCTGCCGGGCCATAAGGTGTCCGAGTACATCGGCAAGCTGCGCTACTCGGTTCCGGGGGTCGGCCTCATTTCGCCGCCGCCGCACCATGACATTTATTCAATCGAAGACCTCGCGCAGCTCATTCACGATTTGAAGAACGTGAATTCGTCGGCGAGCATTTCGGTCAAGCTCGTGTCCGAGGTGGGCGTGGGCACGGTGGCGGCGGGCGTCGCCAAAGCGAAGGCCGACCATGTGGTGATTGCCGGGCATGACGGCGGCACGGGCGCATCGCCGCTTTCGTCGGTGAAGCACGCGGGCACGCCGTGGGAGCTCGGTCTTGCCGAGACGCAGCAGACGCTCGTGCTCAACCGCCTGCGCGGGCGCGTGCGCGTGCAGGCCGACGGCCAGATGAAGACAGGCCGCGACGTCGTGATCGGCGCGCTGCTGGGCGCTGACGAGTTCGGCTTCGCGACGGCTCCGCTCGTCGTGGACGGCTGCATCATGATGCGCAAGTGCCACCTGAACACCTGCCCGGTTGGCGTCGCGACGCAAGATCCGGTGCTCCGTGAGCGGTTCCAGGGGCAGCCTGAGCATGTCGTGAACTACTTCTTCTTCGTTGCCGAGGAAGTGCGCGAGATCATGGCGCAGCTCGGCATCCGCAAGTTCGACGACCTCATCGGCCGCTCGGATCTGCTCGACACAAAGAAGGGGATCGAGCACTGGAAGGCGAGGGGGCTCGATTTTTCGAACATCTTCTATCAGCCGGTCATGCCGAGCGAAGTTGCACGCCGCCACCTCGAGGAGCAGGATCACGGCCTCGCCGGCGCGCTCGATCACACCCTCATCGAGAAGGCGCGTGCCGCCGTGGAAAAGGGCGAGCACGTCTCCTTCATCCAGCCGGTTCGCAACGTGAACCGCACGGTCGGAGCGATGCTCTCGGGCATGATTGCGAAGAAGTACGGTCACGAAGGCCTGCCCGACGATACGGTTCACATCCAGCTGAAGGGCACGGCGGGGCAGAGCTTCGGCGCGTTCCTCGCGCGCGGCGTCACGCTGGATCTGGTAGGCGACGGCAACGACTACGTCGGCAAGGGGCTCTCGGGCGGACACATCATCATCCGGCCGACGAACGACTTCCGCGGCAAGTCGGAGGAAAACATCATCTGCGGAAACACAGTGATGTACGGCGCGATCGAAGGTGAGGCGTATTTCCGCGGCGTAGCCGGCGAGCGCTTTTGCGTGCGCAATTCCGGGGCGAGCGCTGTCGTCGAGGGTACGGGCGACCATGGCTGCGAGTACATGACGGGCGGCACGGTTGTCGTGCTCGGGGAGACGGGGCGCAACTTCGCCGCGGGCATGTCGGGCGGCGTTGCATTCGTCTTCGACCCGGACGGCACGTTCGCGGCGAAGTGCAACAAGGCGATGGTCGCGCTCGAGCCGGTGCTGCAGCAGGTCGAACAGGAGCGTACGGTCGAGCGCGAGCTTTGGCATACGGGCGTCACCGACGAGGCGTTGCTCAAGGGGCTCGTGGAGCGGCACTTCCAGTTCACGGGCTCGCCGCGCGCCAAGGCGCTCCTGGAGAACTGGGATGCGTCGCGCCGCCAGTTCGTCAAGGTCTTCCCGTCCGAGTACAAGCGCGCGCTCACCGAGCTCGGTGCAAAGAAGGCCGCCAAGGAGGCGCTTGCGGCATGAGCACAGGCGAGCTTAAAGACGCACGCCGACATCGATGAAATGAACGCTTGGCGTTTGCACTCGCGCGCGCTCGTACTCACCGTACGACGTGCGCGAAGCGAACGCCGAAAAAGATACGACGCCATCGAGGCCTGCCGCGCGCTCGCAAACGAGCATGCGGCGCTCGCCGGCCCCCCGCTACCGACGAATTTGGATCAAAGAGAACCCCATGGGCAAGGCAACCGGTTTTCTCGAATATGAACGCCGCAACGAGGCGTACGAAGCGCCGCTCTCGCGCGTAAAGCACTACAAGGAATTCGTGCACGCGCTTGGCGACGAGGACGCCAAAATTCAGGGCGCGCGCTGCATGGACTGCGGCATTCCGTTTTGCAATAACGGCTGCCCGGTCAACAACATCATTCCGGACTTCAACGATCTCGTTTACCGCCAGGATTGGCAGCACGCGATCGAGGTTCTGCATTCGACGAACAATTTTCCCGAGTTCACGGGCCGAATTTGCCCCGCGCCATGCGAGACGGCCTGCACGCTCGGCATCAACGCCGAGCCCGTGGGCATCAAGTCGATCGAGCACGCGATCATCGACAAGGCATGGGCACAGGGTTGGGTCGCACCGCAGCCGCCCAAGAAGAAGACCGGCAAGAAAGTGGCTGTCGTCGGCTCGGGGCCGGCGGGTTTGGCCGCCGCGCAGCAACTCGCGCGCGCGGGCCACGACGTGACGGTGTTCGAGAAGAACGATCGGATCGGCGGCCTCCTGCGCTACGGCATTCCCGATTTCAAGCTCGAGAAGTGGCTCATCGACCGGCGCATGCGCCAGATGGAAGCGGAAGGCGTCACATTCCGCACGAACGTCTTTATCGGCAAGGACGCGTTGGCGTCTTACATCGGCAACACCGCAAAGGAGACGATCACGCCCGATGAATTGCGCGAGAAATTCGACGCCGTTATCGCCGCTGGCGGCTCCGAGATGCCGCGAGATTTGCCCGTGCCGGGGCGCGAGCTCGCCGGCATCCACTTCGCGATGGATTTTCTGCCGCAGCAGAACAAGGTCAACGCCGGCGACAAGCTGGCCGACCAGCTGCTCGCGAAGGGCAAGCACGTCGTCGTGATCGGCGGCGGCGATACGGGATCGGACTGCGTTGGGACGTCGAACCGGCATGGCGCGAAGAGTGTCACGCAGTTCGAGTTGCTGCCGCAGCCGCCCGAAGAAGAGGATAAGCCGCTCGTGTGGCCTTACTGGCCGATCAAGCTGCGCACGTCGTCCTCGCACGAGGAAGGCTGCAGCCGCGATTGGTCGGTTGCGACGAAACGCTTCGAGGGCAAGAACGGCAAGGTTGAGAAGCTCGTGGCGGTCCGCGTCGAATGGAAGGACGGCAAGATGCAGGAAGTGCCGGGCTCGGAGTTCGAGATGAAGGCCGATCTCGTGCTGCTCGCGATGGGCTTCACGCAGCCGGCTTCGCCCGTGCTCGACGCCTTTGGCGTCGACAAGGATGCGCGGGGCAACATCCGCGCGGCGACTGAGGGCGAGCGCGCTTACCACACGTCGGTCGACAAAGTGTTCACGGCCGGTGACATGCGCCGCGGGCAATCGCTCGTGGTTTGGGCGATCCGCGAAGGCCGCCAGTGCGCGCGTTCAGTCGACGCCTTCCTCATGGGCAGCTCGGAGCTCCCGCGCTGACGGCTCAATGGCGGCGGGCGCGGATCGTGAGGATTGTGAGGATTGTGAGGATTGGCATCGCTGCTTCGTCGCGCTCGCCCCGGACGTGGCGACGCGCGTTGCGTTCGCCGCGATGCCGGTCGGCGCGGCCGTGCGCCGCGTCCCCATTGATCAACTGCATCTGACGCTCGCTTTTCTCGGCTCCATCTCGGAGGAGAAAGGCAGCCTGCTCGCCGCGGCCTTGCCGTCCGTCGTCGTTGCACTGCCGACGCTCATTGTGGAGCGGTTCGAGTACTGGCCCAGCCGTTCGGCTCCCCGGCTTGCGGTGCTCGCCTTTACCCACTGCGACGCGCTCACGGAGCTCGAATGGCGCGTGCGCTCGCTGGTTGCGGGGCTCGGTCTGCCGATCGACGATCATCGGCCGTTTCGCCCGCACGTCACGCTCGCGCGCATGCCGCGCGACGCAAAGCCGATCCCGCCGCAGCTGCTCTCTGACTCTAAAGCACGCCCGCACGGCGTGGACGCCGGCAACGCCATCCAATCTTCACGCTTCGACACGTTGACGCTTTACTCGAGCACGCTCGCGCGGCGTGGCGCGCGCTATCATGCGCTGGCCTCGGCGCCCGTGCCCGCGTGCTGATCTTCCGGTGTTTGCGAGCCCGGCGCCGCTCCTCATCCCTCGTCGGTCAGGTGTCGCGTCGGCACGGCAGCGGCAGGATGACCGGCAGCGCAATGCGCACGCGCAGCCCGCCGCCGGGAGCGTTGGCCAGCTCGCAACGGCCGCCGAGGTCGCGCGCCAGACGGGCCACGATCGCGAGCCCGAGACCGCAATGACCCGCGCTGCCGCGGGCCGGGTCGAGCCGCACGAACGGCTTCATCGCTGCGGCCATCCGGTCTTCGGGAATGCCGGGGCCGTGATCGCGCACGTCGATGATCCAATGCCTGTCGTCACGAAAAGTCGAGATTTCGACGGGCGGTTCGCCATGCTCGACGGCGTTGTCGACAAGATTCGTCATGAGCCGGTCCAACAGCGTGCGCGGCAGCGCAAACTGCGGCCCGGTGCGCAAGTCGAGCGCGAAAAGCGGCGCGTCCGGGTCTTCCGCATTGCAGAACTGCTTGCGAACGAACGCGTCGACTTCGACGAGCGGGCCGTTATCGGCGCTGCGGCCGGCGAATTCCAGGAAGTGCTGCACGATGCTCGTCAGCGAATCGATATCCTCGATCAGCGGCCCCCGCTCTTTTTCGGCGACGACCACGCTCGCGCGCAGCTTGAGCCTTGTCAGCGGCGCCTTGAGATCGTGCGCCACACCGGCGAGCATCACTGCTTGATCGTCACCCGCTTCGTTCAGGCGTCGCATCATGTCGTTGAACGAGGCGATCAGTTCGCGCAATTCGCGTGGCCCGCGTTCGGCCACGGCGTCGGGCCGCTGGCCTGCGCCGAACGCGGCCGCTGCATGCGCGACGCGG
>JAXDQB010000138.1:0-7032 GCA_034668065.1 Paraburkholderia sp. | reverse complement strand
GCTATCCCTGTCTGCGCGCTCCAGATCGTGGAAGAAACGGGGTCGACCAACACCGATCTCATGCTGCTCATGAAGAATCTGCCGCGCGATGAAGCTGCTCCCGGCGTGCATGCCGTGCGCGTCGCCTACCGGCAAACGGCCGGCCGCGGGCGCCAAGGACGCAACTGGTACGCCGAGCCGGGCCGCGCGCTGATGTTTTCGCTCGCGTGCGTGCTGCCCCGCCCGCTTGCAGGCCTGACGGGGTTGAGCCTGGCAGTCGGCGTTGCGCTCGTCGAGGCGCTGCGGGCGCTGCCGGGGCTCACCGCGGGCGACGCTGCGCGAATCGGCCTCAAATGGCCCAATGACATATTGCTCGACGAGGGAAAGCTCGCGGGCATCCTCATCGAGACAGCATGGAGCACCCCAGCCGCGAGCGCGGCGGTCGTCGGCATCGGTTTGAACCTGCGCGAAGACGAGGCGCTTGCATCCGCGCTGGCGTCCGCGCTGGCATCGGCGCAGCCATTCGCGCAGGCATCCGACCTCGCAGCCGCCGGCGCCCGGACGCAGGCGCACGCGCAGGCAAAAGCGCCGTTCGTGATGCGTGCCACACCGCCCGCCTCGCTTTCGCGGGTGTGGCCCGAAGCCAGCCTGACCGAATCCCTTGCGGCCGCACTCGAGGCGCTCACGAGCATGATCGAGCGTTTCTCGGCTGACGGCTTCGCGCCGTTTCGGTCGCGCTGGAATGCCTGCCACGTCCATGCGGGCCGCGAAGTTGTGCTCTTCGAGCAAGGCGTCGAGCTCACGCGCGGCACGGCGCTTGACGTCGACGAGACGGGGCGGCTGCTCATCTCCACCGCGCAAGGCGCGATGCCGATCGCGACAGGCGACGTCTCGCTACGGGCCACGCACTCGACGCCGGCGCCACTCGTCCGATGAACCGCGCGCCCTCGCCTCCGTTTCTGCTCATCGACGCGGGCAACAGCCGCGTCAAGTGGGCGCTAGTCGATGGGCGCCGGGGCGCCTCGTTGGGCGAGGGTGTCTTCGCTCACGCGGCGCCGGGGTCAGATGGTGTCGACGGCGTCGATGCTGCGCGAGACGCTGCCGCCGAACCAGCGTGGTCTTCGTTGCCCGCGCCAGGCTGTGCATGGATCTCGAACGTTGCCGGCGTTGCGGCGGGCGCGCGGATCGACGCGGTCATCGAGCGCCATTGGCCCGCGCTGCGGCGCACGACAATCCGCGCCCGCGCGCGGCAGTGCGGCGTGACAAACGGCTACCAAGAGCCTGAGCGCCTCGGCAGCGACCGCTGGGCAGCCCTCATTGGCGCGCATGCGGCGTTTCCGGGCGAAGATGTGCTCATCGCGACGCTCGGCACCGCAACTACGCTCGAAGCGCTGAGAGGCGACGGCACGTTTGTGGGCGGACTGATCGCGCCGGGCTGGACACTGATGATGCGCTCGCTTGGCGAGCACACGGCGCAGCTTCCGACGGTCGCAGCCGATTCGGCGCGCGAACTGGCCGGCGAGGCACTCACGCGCCAATGGTTCGCCACCGACACACGGCAAGCCATTTCGGCAGGTTCCTTGCTTGCGCAGACAGGGCTCGTTGAGCGCGCGTGGCATGAGCTCTCGCGAGCTTGGAACGCGCCGGTGAGGCTCGTCGTCGGTGGAGGCGCTGCACACGATGTCGCCCGCGCGCTCGCGGTACCGTACACGCGTCATGACGGGCTTGTGCTCGCGGGGCTCGCGCTGATTGCTGCGGAGCATTCGCACTGAGGCCGGCGTCGCGCGTTATCGGCGCGGCTGTTACGCTGGCGTTTCGCGGCGGGTTTGAAATGCCGGGACGAACGCCGCTCGACTGATTTGAGGACCTGGAGGAACGTCAACGATGTTGCGCTGGCTGATTGCTATCCTCGTGCTCGCGAATGTCCTCGCCTTCGCGTTGGCTAGCGGCATGCTCGGGCCGCTGCCGTCGTCGGGGCCGCGCGAACCCGACCATCTGAACCGCCAGATTCATCCCGAATGGCTGAAGACACAGCCGATCTCGTCTGCCGAGGCGGGCGCGGCGGCGATCGTCGGCGCGCCAACGCCCCAGCCAGCGGTGGCTGCCGCACCGCTTACGCGGTAGCGGGTGCCGGCTCGGATAGCCGGGGGCATCTGTTGCGCCGCTCGCCGGCCGCTCGTGGGCGACGGCTCGTGGCCATTTCCGGGCGCCTTACCAGCCGCGAATGGCCCAAATTTCGGGGCTTCGGGCTTCGGGCTTCGGGCTTCAGGCTTCAGGCTTCGGCTTCAGCTCCGGTCACGGGCCGTGTGTGCGGACCTTCTTCAGCAAAGCTGTCGTCGAACGCTCGTGCTCGAATGGAATCGCAAGGGCCCGGCCGCCCCAGCCGCGCACCAGAGCGGATTCAGTCAACGCGTCCATGTCGTAATCGCCGCCTTTTACGAGAATGTCCGGACGCAGCGCGGCAATGAGATCGACGGGCGTCTTTTCCCCAAAGCGCACGACCCAGTCGACGCTTTCGAGCGCCGCGAGCAGCGCCATCCGGTCTTCCTCGCGATTGATCGGTCGATCATCGCCTTTGCCGAGCATACGCACCGACGCGTCGCTGTTCACGCCGACGACGAGGCAAGCACCGAGCGCCTTCGCCTGCGCGAGGTAGGTGACGTGCCCCCGGTGGAGAATGTCGAAGACGCCGTTCGTAAAAACCACGGGTGCAGACAGCGAAGCGCGGCGCACAACGAGCGCATCGCGCGCGATGATCTTGCGTTCGAAGATGGCAGTCATGGGGAAGGAAAGTCACAAGAAAAAACCCGCCGGCGGCAGAACCCAAGAAACGAGTCCGGCGCCTGACGGGCGATCACGCAATCGTGTAACAACAAGCGGCGCCGCAGGTACGGCTTATGCCGGCTGGTGCTCGGTTGATCCCTGCTGCGACGGCAGCCGCGCCGCAACTTCCTTGCGATACCGGTTGAGTTCCTGCGCGGTGTTGAACGTGCGTTCGAAGAGCACCGATAGGTTGTGCAAGATGCGCTCGACCACCTTTCGCTCCCAGCCGTCGTCGAAGCGGATCTGCTCGTCGAGCCAGTGCTCGAGCCATTCGGGATCGGGCAGGCGCGACTGAACCGTGTCACGCGGGAACAATTGGCGATTGACGTGCAGGTTGGTCGGATGCAGCGGCTTTTCGGTGCGCCGCGCCGACGCCATCAACACGCCGATCTTGGAAAAAGCCGCACGCGCAACGTCGCCGCAATTCACGAGCGCCTTTTTCATGTAGCGCAGATAGGCGCCGCCATGCCGCGCTTCATCGCGCGAAATCGTTTCGTAAATGTGCTTGATGACGGGTTCCGTGTGCCACTCAGCCGCACGGCGATACCAATGGTTCAAACGGATTTCGCCGCAGAAATGCAGCATCAGCGTCTCAAGCGGCGGCGCCGGATCGAATTCGAATCGCACCGCGTGCAGCTCTTCTTCGCTCGGCACGAACTCGGGCTTGAAGCGCCGCAGATATTCCATCAGCACGAGCGCGTGCTTCTGCTCCTCGAAAAACCACACGCTCATGAAGGCGGAAAAATCGCTATCGTGGTGGTTGTCACGCAGGAACATCTCCGTGGCGGGCAACGCCGCCCATTCGGTGATGGCGTTCATCTTGACCGTCATTGCCTGCTCGTCGGTCAGCAGGGTGCCGTCGAATTTGTCCCACGGAATGTCCTTCTCCATGTCCCATCGAACAGATTCGAGCGATTTGTAAAGTTCCGGAAAAAGCATGGTGTTGTTCATCGTCCCACCCCTGTTCTGCTCATTGCGACTCGTGTGTCCTTAACTGTTGCTGCAGCTGCACCAATGGGCACACAAGCAGCAAAAATTTGCAAATTACGCGGCAACCAGCCACCGCACATTGACCGAACTCAACTGAGGTCGGTCCGGCAATCCGCCCGCCCGGCCGCACGATCGCCGCCGGCGTGTCGGTCGCGATGATTTCGAGCGGGTATTTCGCCCGGAGCGCCGAGCCTGGCCTTTCGTGAACTCGAGGACGGCGGCGCATCGGACTGCCGCGATCATGGTTTTCGGTGTTCGCCCACAGATCGAAAGCTCTGAAATGATAGCACGCAGTGTTTGCGAAGCGCGTGTACAAGCGTTGCCGCCCTCTGCGTCCTAAAGGCCGGCCGCTCGGTGCCAACCCGGTTCTGGCAGGTTTCGAGGCCGACACGTGGCCGAGTGCGATGTAGTCGAACCGGCGCACGAGATCGAGCGCCAGCTTGCGCCGCTATTTTTCGTTCGACCGTGCGGAGGAGGAATTCGCCGCCCTGCGCGCGGCTGGATGCTTGGGCGCCGGTTTCGCGCTTTTCGCCCGGCTCTTGCCGCCGGATGCACCTGCCGCACTTGCCGTCTTGACTCCATTTGCCCTCTTGGCCGCACTCGCCGTCTTGGCCGGACCCGCCGTCTTGACAGCACTTGCCGCCTTGACTGCACTTGCCGCCTTGGCCGCACTTGCCGCCTTGGCCGCACTTGCCGTCTTGGTCGAACCCGCCGCCCTGGCTGGAGTGTCGCCCGCTCCTTCAGGCTTTCCTCTTTCGGCTGAACTCGTGGGCGCGCCGGCGCCCGGCTGCGACATTGCGAGCGAGGCAAGCTGGTTGAATTGCGACTGAAGCAGATTCCACCAGGCTGATGGATCGAGCGGCGGCACCCCCGACGCGGCGCCTGCCTGCGCCGTCTCCAGCCCCTCGTCCTTTTCGCCGGCCGCCGCGGCCGAGCGGGTTGCCCCCAAACCCTCGGCGTTGGCTTCCTCGGGCGCCTCGCGCGCCGCAGGTCTACTCCCCCAAGCAGACGACGGCTGGGGGCTCGACGCGCCAGACGCGCTCGTGTCGCCCTGCGCCGGCTGCGGCATCGAAGCCTGCGCGAACGCGCCGAACGCACGCAGCGTGGCGAGCGTCGCGCGCTGAACCTCGAGCGCTTGAATTGCCGACTGCAGCATGTTGAGATTGAGCTTCAGCCACTGCTCGACCGCCCGCATGTCTGTGATGCGCTTGTCGAGTTCCTCGACGCTCATGAGCGGCGTCATCATGTCCGACATCGCCGTGAGCGGGTTTCCGAGCCCCTGCGCCATGCCTGGACTCATGCCTGGACTCATGCCTGGAAAGGCCGCCCCGAACGGCGTGAGCCGCATCATGTCCCACATCTTGTCCAGCATTTCCACGGGCGGAAAGCCCGGGAAGCCTGGAAACGGCTTGTTGTCGCCGGCGGTATCGGTCATTTGCTTCTAGCCTCCCATAGGTTTGAGGTTGCCCAGGCGCAGCATGGCAGCGAACGGCTGCGTTCGGAAATTCGGGCGCGCGACGCGTGCAGCTGGCGGCGCGCCAGCACCTACGGCCCACTGCCGCGGATTAGCTAGTGTAGGCGCGAGTGCACGCCAAAGCATCGGGCGAAACCCGGCGCGCATGGGCTGCTGGCGCCCCGGAATCAGCCGTCCCCTTCGAGCGGCGCGACGGATTGCTCGATTGCCCCGAAGATCGACCGCCCGGCCTCGTCGAACATCTCGATCTTGACCGTATCGCCGTACTTCATGAACTCGGTCTTCGGCGCGCCGTCCGCTATCGTTTCGAGGCAACGCTTCTCGGCGATGCAGCAATAACCGCGCTCGGCGTCCTTATTCGATACCGTCCCCGAGCCGACAATCGCTCCCGCGCGAATGTTGCGCGTCTTCGCCGCGTGCGCGACCAACTGGCCGAAGTGAAACACCATATCGACGCCGGCGTCGGGCTGCCCCACCTTCCTGTCGTTCCAATGCACGACCATCGGGCGATGCAGGCGCCCTTCCCGCCAATATTCGCCGAGCTCATCGGGCGTGACTGCAACGGGAGAGAACGTTGTGGCCGGCTTGCTCTGGAAAAAGCCGAAGCCTTTCGCCAGTTCGCCCGGGATCAGATTGCGCAGCGAGACATCGTTGGCCAGCATCAGGAGCCGCACGCCGCGCAACGCAGCCTCGGGCGCTACGCCCATCGGCACGTCGCCGGTGATCACGGCCACCTCGGCCTCGAAATCGATGCCGAAGGCTTCGGATGAGCAAACGATGTCGTCGTACGGGCCGAGAAAATCGTCGCTGCCGCCCTGATAAATGAGCGGATCGGCCCAGAATTCGGGCGGCATCTCGGCGCCACGCGCGCGGCGCACGAGTTCGACATGGTTCACGTAGGCCGAGCCGTCCGCCCACTGGAACGCGCGCGGCAACGGCGCCATGCAGTTCTTCGCCTCGAATGCGAACGCATGCCGCGCCCGGCCCTGATTCAGCGTGTCGTAAAGTTCGGCGAGTTGGGGCGCATAAAACGGCCAATCGTCCAGCGCGCGCTGAAGCGTCGGCGCGATTGCGTCGGCAATCGCAGTCGTGCGCAGATCGCGGGAAACGACGATCAGCTGACCGTCGCGCGAACCGTCCTTGAGCGTGGCAAGTTTCATAGGGGAGGCAAGCCGTGTAGTGACGATAGAAGCAGTCCATTTTACGTTGACGAAACGAGTTCACCCCCTGCGTCGAACCATTCTTGCAAGCTCGGGTATAGTCAAAAGCATTGCGCGCTTGCCGCCTTCGAGTTGCTCCCGGTTGTCGCCATGCCGTCTGCCTTTACTTCTGCTTCTGCCTCCGCCTCCGTTGTCACCCGCACCTCGCCCGCCCCCCGGGCGCCCGCCTCGCGCGTAGGGCGCTGGAGCGCAGTCTTGGCGGCGGTGCTGATCCTGCATGGCGTCATTGGGGCCTGGTTCGCGCACCAGCGCGCACCAATCTCGCCGCCCCCCGAAAAACCGCCTGTCGAAATCGCGCTTTTGCGGCCGCAGCGCATTGCGCAGGCGCCGGCTCGCCAGGTGCCGAATCGGCCCCCCGCAATACCGGTAGCACCCAAGCCACGCACCGCTGCTCCCGCCGAACATGTGCTGCAGACGGTGGCACCGCAGGCTCCCCCGGCCCCTCCCTCCTCGGTCGGCATCGCGCCCCCCGCGTCCCAGGTTTCGGCCACCGAGGCGGCCAGCGGTATTGCTGCCGCTCCAGCGGGCGGCGGCGGTGGGGCGGGG
>JAXDQB010000137.1:0-4104 GCA_034668065.1 Paraburkholderia sp. | reverse complement strand
GATCGTGATGATCGACCGCGACGCTAACCGGCTGGAAGTCGCGCGCACGTTCGGCGCCACCGGCTGCATCGACATCGGACGCGCAGATGCCGTTGCGGAAATCATGAAGTTGACCGATGGCGCGGGTGTCGATTGTGCGATCGAGGCCGTAGGTGTGCCGGAGACATTCGAGCTGTGCCAGTCGATCGTAGCAGCGGGCGGCACGATCGCGAATGTTGGCGTACATGGCGTCAAGGCGGACCTGCATCTCGAAGCGCTCTGGGATCGCAATATCACGATCACCACTCGCCTCGTCGATACCGTCAGCACGCCGATGCTGCTCAAGACGGTGCGATCGGGGCGCCTCGAGCCGAACAAACTGATCACGCACCGTTTTCGTCTGGACGACATCATGAACGCCTATGACACTTTTGGTAACGCTGGCGATACTCACGCGTTGAAGGTCATCATCGAGGCGTCCTAGCGACTTGTACGCCCGGTGCGAGCGGCGGGAGGACCGCACACTAATGCGAAATTATCTACCCGAAGCAGCGAGAGACCCGAAGATACATCTGGGCGAGTCTTGTGCACAGGAACCTATGGCACATCGTCCCCGCCTGCGCTGGGGCTCGGGACGAACGAAATAGTTTCGATAGGTTTGCTCCGGCCATCAGCGGTCGTTCTCGTAGGCCAGAACGAGCAGTACACTCTATCTGTTACCACGCCTCATGCTTGCCTTAGGGAGTCGTCTGGTAACAAGCTTTGCTTCGTTCACTGCTGCGTATCTGCCTGGCGTATCGTGCCGCAGACCTCACTGGCTGCTCGCCTCCAACGACTAGGTACTGGGGGGATGATGGAAACAATGAAGCCCGGCTCGGCCACCGCTCCTTTCGACGTACAGAACGTTGATCACTTCCGCTTCCACCGGCCTCACGCGCACCTTGCTCCAGCGTTTGGCAACGACAGATTCGCGCTCAAGGCGGAAGCTTTCGCGCGTTTTTTTGGGACGCCACGTTTTTTGGGCGCACAGACAGTAATCGTCGCTATCTGGATTGGGGTTAACGCTCTCGGCCTGACGAGGTTTGACGTTTACCCCTTTATTTTGCTCAATCTGGCATTCAGTCTCCAGGCAGCCTATGCCGCGCCGCTCATCTTGCTTGCTCAGACGCGACAAGCAGCGCGCGACAACGTGCACGCCGAGGCTGACGCACAACACAGGGAGGCTCTTGCCGTCGCTAACGAGCAGCGGCAGGCAATTGCTGCCCAAAATGCGGCACAATTGCTGGAGTTGATGCAGCGGAATACGGAGCTGACCGAACTTACCCAGAAATTGATCCAGCGGGTCGAAACGTTAACCGCCGAGTTGCATGAGAAGCTCGTGCAAAGAGACTCAAAACGGTAATAGGGCTTGCTTCTCACCAAGGTTGTGTTGTTGTCGTCGGCGGTTGCGTCACCGCAGTTCTCCCTTCGTGGAGCCAGAAGACGATCCCGCTGGGTGGTCGTCGGCTGGACGGGCTCGCCCATCTGCGGCATCGCGCAAACGCAGGAAATGTTCGACTTCTGCGCGCGCGCCCGAAACGAGGCCTTCGAACAAATGGGCTGAAAAATGCAGTCGCGCTTCGCGATGTGCTCGTGGAGAGCGGTTACTTCACGATCATGAACGAAACGCAACGCATCCCGGTGGTGGCGGTCACGCTCGATCCAAAGATCAAGAACTTCAACGAGTTCGACGTTTCGAACAAGGTGCGCGAGAAAGGCTGGGTGCTGTCGGCCTACTCGATGCCGCCCGACGCTCAGAAAGTGAGGAGCCTGCGCGTCGTCGTGCGACCGCACATCAACCACAACGTCGCGATGCTATTGGGTCGCGACATCGTCAACGCATGCAAGTACCTGGAGGAGCACGGAGGCAGCGCGACGGCTCCGGCACTGCACGGACACTTAGAAGAAAAAAAGACCTCGCCGGCAAAGTGCTGAGCTTGGGGCGCGCCGAAAAGACAAAGCGGGCCGCCAGCACACGGCGCTCGCTCAGACGAGCGTCGCACAGGTCCAGCGGGCGAACTTGTGATGCGTGCCGATACGCACGGCAAGCTGATTGTTCGGACCCGTTTCCGACGTGCCGAAATAACGCGTGCTCGAACCGAGCTGAGCCTGCGTCTCGACGCCGTTGTTCGAACCCGACGCGGGCAGGCGCCCCCCGAAGCGACGCCTCCCTGGCCGGTTTGCGCCGGTCGGCGCGAACGTCTGTCAAAGCTGCATTCGTCGGCATCGCCGCTCTGGTGCTCGGACGTTCGGACGTCCGCTCTGCTTCGGTTCCGGCCAATTTTCCCGTACGCCAGACAAAAAAAGCCGGCGCTTGGCCGGCTTCTCCTGACTGCTCTTGAGCAGTCTCGCGACTGATGCTTATCAGACGCGTTGTCCCGCGGTTTGAGGCGCATTGGGCGTTTGAAATTTATGTTCGGCGCCGTCATTTTGAGCTTCGGCTTGCTTGCGCTTGCTGTGCTCAAGTTGCTGTGCGCACCGCTGATTCGCTGCTTGCCCTCGCCGCGGTTGTTCTCGCTTTGCTGTTGCGTCGTTATGAATTCCGGTGCCTGGAAAGGCCACTCGGTCGACGATCAACTAATTCGCAGTCCTAAGTTGGACCGTGGAAACGCCACTACGTTCACCACGGCATTGTAACGGCGGGCCAAAACGGTCGATGACTTTTGGGGCAGGCTCCCGTGTGGTTCCCGGCTCTGGTTGTCACCGCGAAAGCCGAGAGGCATTTCCGACGCTTAAGTCAGACCTTAGGTGTCTTCGACGGCATTCGGAACTGCAGACCTCAAAAACTCGTGGCCATCCCAGGTTAGCCGCCAGTCTGTACCCATCGAGCGCACGCGATTTGCGTCGGCCAACAGGCTCAAGTGATACCACACGCCCCGGTTCGAAACGTCGAACGTATTCTTGAGTGCACTTTCAATGTCAAATTCGCTGAGGTGCGGGGACTTGTTTTCCTCGAGAGTCTTCAATATTGCCAGTGCCAGATTCATCGCACGTTTCACGATTTCCTCCTTTCGTAGACAGGGCGGCGCGCTTCAAGACGAAGCGCATCACAGTACTCGGCGAGCCATCTTCTCGTCGGTTAGGGCTTGAACAACGTTGGCTGGCGGTTGCTGCCATCGACGTGATCCAGAGTCCCTGACACGGTCATCCCCCGATCCGAACGCGCCGGGTGTAATCTCGACACCCGTCGTGTGCGCCGTCCGGGATTCAACGTCTGGGCCCCTTCATGCCTTCGGTTTCCATGGCCGCATTTCGCTCCTCGCTTGCCTCAATGGGTTCCATGGCTTCGTCGATGGAAGCTGTCGCGCGCTCCGTGGTGGCCCTGGTTTCGTCGACGGCGGCGCCGGGGCCTCCGTCTTCGTTGCCCGGGGGAGCCAGCATGTCTTCAAGCATGGCTGTCAACTCGGGCGTGTCCCACGGCGCGCCATGCTGTTTTTTCCTCTTTATGTAGTGCCTGACTTCTGCGTCCTGCTCCGGCGTCAAGGGAAGACCGCGAAAAGTGCTTTGGGGGGTAGCGTCGGCCATAGTGCTGCTCCGGGATTTGTCCTGTTTGTAGTGTAGCCACCGTGGTGGAGAGGAGGCCTTCACTATTGGCCCATTCGCATCAACTGTCCGGCGAGCGGGCGTTACCCGTCGTACTGGTAGAGCCTGCGCAACTTGCGTGATCGATGCATGTGGCGGTGTAGGGCAGCAGCATCAGGCGACACAATGCCCGGGCGGGCCAACGTGGGCAGATGGCATGGTTGAGTTGATGTTCGGTGCGTCGCTGCGGCGGTATAGGCGCAGTCTCCAGCGGAAACGGGAGACTCGTTGGCTGGACGAACACCACGTATTGGACCGGCTGCGCAATTGCGGATGACGTCAGGCTAAGCCTTAGGTCGAAGTCCATGTTGCCTCGCTCAAACCGCGGCATGGCACTGTAGCCGGTCTGCCTGCGCCAGCAGATGTTACGCCAAGGCCGAGTTACGGCCGTCATCCCGGGAAGTTACTGCGATGCCGAGAAAAAACCGGCGCTTCGCCGGTTTGGCCGCTCGGGGCCCTGAAGGGGCGGGGTTTCAAACCCTAGACAGATTTAAGATCAACGAA
>JAXDQB010000136.1:0-5374 GCA_034668065.1 Paraburkholderia sp. | reverse complement strand
TGATTCGCGCCTACAGCATGGCTAGTGCGAACTACGAAGATAACCTCGAATTCCTCAGCATCAAGGTGGCCGATGGCCCGCTGACCTCGCGTCTGCAGCACTTGAAGGTAGGGGACCAGGTGCTCATCGGCAAGAAGCCGACCGGCACGGGTCTCGCGCCGTTCATGTCAGTCATCAAGGATCCGGACGTCTACGACCGCTATGAGAAGGTCGTCCTCACGCACACGTGCCGCTTCGTCGACGAGCTCGCCTACAAGGAATACATCACCGAGCACCTGCCCGAACACGAGCACATCGGCGAGTTGGTGCGCGAGAAGCTCGTCTACTATCCGACAGTCACCCGCGAGTCGTTCATGAACCGCGGCCGCATCACGGACCTCATCGACACGCAAAAACTTTTCGCCGATCTGAACCTGCCGCCGTTCTCCATTGAGAACGATCGCGTCATGCTTTGCGGCAGCCCGCACATGCTGCGCGACACGCGTGAGCTTCTCGACAGCCTGGGGTTCAAGGAAGGCAGCAACAGCGAACCGGGCCACTACGTCGTCGAAAAAGCGTTCGTGGGCTGACGCGCCGCCGCAAGCGCTGTTGACGAGTCGGCTTTTGTCACCGCTCGCCGATCCAAATTCGAGCTGCAGCGCAGACGCGCCGTCAGACCCGGCCGGAGCCATTCGCGCCGGCTTTTTTTTCCTCGATCGCGGCGCGATGCCCTCGGGCGACATCGGACCGCATTGGGCGCCATCCGCTGTATCGAATACTTTCTCTCTCAGTCCGTCGCAACCTGTGCGCCTTTTGCATTCGTAGGAGTTTTTCCTACACAGCGTTGAAGCCAGTGTCAGGCGGGGAGAGATCGAAATGTTGTAAGCCTCTATTGTCCTGACCTTTACCGTTTTTTTGGGATATTATCCGGCCCGTTGGGTGTCGCTTGAAATCGATTCCCAAGGGCCGACCTCATTGTTACAGGATGTAAATAAGTTTACCTGCCACGTCGGTTTTTTGGTGCCGAAAGTCGGGCGCAGGAATCCTTTAAGTCGTCTTCCATTGCTTCACCCTGTTTTGACGCTGGTGTTGTCTGACATGAATGAACGTCTGGCCAATTTGCTCCGGCCCCCGGAGACCTTGGGCACGCCCATGATCGCGGAGCTCGGCGCAGTCGTATCGTCCGCCGCGACTGCCGATACCGGTGAGCAAAGCGCGGCTGCCTGCTCAATGGGCGGGGGCTCGGGTGTGGGCGAGTCCGAACTCGAGCGTCTGAGGCAGCGTTTGCGGGAGCTCGCGAGCGAGCTCGTAGTGGCCTGCGAAGCCGCCCGTACTCATCTTGCGCGCGAATTGCACGATGGCGTCGGACCGGAGCTGACCGCCGCGCGGTTCGCTTTGGCCAGCATGGTGCCCGCGCTTTCGAACGCCAAAGCGTGCCTCGACGACGGCGCCTTCGCGCTGGCTCAGCGCTCGCTGGATTCGGTGTGCGAAGCTACGCGCCGCATCGTCACCGATTTGCACGGGCCGCAGCAGTTCGACGGCGGCATTGTCGGCGCGCTTTCGCAGTGGACGCGGGCCTTCACCGAACGTACGGGGCTGCGCACGAGCTTCGTCTGCGCAGCCGACGTCCGGCTGACGCAATTGCCACACAGTGCCGCCCTCGCCATTTTCCGCGTTGCGCAAGAAGCACTCTGCAATGTCGCCAAGCATGCCGGTGCCTCGTGCGCCGACGTGCGCATTGAAACCGACGAGCAGCATCTAACGCTCACCATCGCGGACGACGGCCGCGGCATGCCGCGCCGCCCGCGCAAAACGGATCCCATGCAGACGACAGGCTTCGGGTTGGCCGGCATGCGCGCACGCTGCGAAGCGTTCGGCGGCTCGCTGCGCATTCTCGGCCGGCGCGCCTGCAAGGCGGAGGTGGCAAACGTTGAGCGCGGCGCGATAACGCCTGGCACAAGCAAGCCTGGCACAACCGTGCGTGCGCGCTTCGCCTGGGCGGTCATGGTCGGCGAGTCAGGCGCATCGCCCACAGGAGCGGGCGTTGCAGTCGGCTGCGCGGCGGGCAATGCGGCAACGGTGAGTTGAGCGATGTCGCTGCGCATTCTGCTTGTCGATGACCATGCGATCGTGCGCCAGGGCGTGCGGCAGTTGCTGCTCAGTCACGGCGTGGCGCGGGAAGTTGTCGAGGCCGAAAGCGGCGCGCAAGCGCTGGGGAACCTCGAGGGCGAACAACCGTACGATATCGTCCTGCTGGACATCTCGCTGCCCGACATGAACGGCGTGGAGGTGCTCAAACGCGCAAAGCGCCGCGCGCCGCGCACGCCTGTCATGATGTTCTCGATGTTTCGCGAGGACCAGTACGCGGTGCGCTCGCTCAAAGCCGGCGCTGCCGGCTATCTGTCCAAGACGGTGACGGCCGCGCAGATGATCGAAGCCGTCCGGCAAGTGGCGGGGGGGCGCAAGTACGTGAGCCCGGCGCTCGCCGAGGCGCTGGCCGAATATGTCTCGGTCGATAACGAGCAGCAGCTGCCACATGAAAAGCTTTCCGATCGCGAATATCAAACGCTTTGCATGCTGGCCTCGGGCAAACGCCTGACCGATATCGCAAATGCGCTCTCGCTCTCCGTAAAGACGGTGAGTGTCTACCGCACGCGGCTGCTCGAAAAAATGAAGCTCAGCAACAACGCCGAGCTGACCTTTTATGTCATGAGCAACCGTCTCATCGAGTTCAATCCCGCAATCAACACCTGACTGTGGCGCGTCGCTTACGCTACCGGGCTCGCTAGGCGCGCGGTAAGCTCAGCCGGCATCGCGGCTGCGCAATCCCATCCTTTGCTCATTTTTGGTGCATAAACCAGCCGATTTTTCTCATTTTCTTTCGGATTTGAAAGAATCGCGGCGGGGATCCGCTAAAATTGCAGGCTTCTTCAGCAACCGGCGCACCACGCCGGTGCATCACATCGGAGACCAGCCCGCATGTCCCTCTTTCGTAAAAAGAACATCGAACAAATGATCGCCGGCGCCGAGCACACCGGACTCAAGAAAGCGCTCGGTGCAGTCGATCTCACTTTTCTCGGCATCGGCGCCATCATCGGCACGGGCATTTTCGTTTTGACCGGCACGGGTGCCGTCCAAGCGGGCCCCGCCCTCACGATCTCGTTTGTGATCGCGGCCTTCGCCTGCGCGCTCGCCGGGTTGGCCTACGCCGAATTCGCGTCGACGATCCCCGTCGCCGGCTCGATCTACACCTACTCCTACGCGACGCTCGGCGAACTCGCCGCCTGGGTCATCGGCTGGGACTTGATGCTCGAGTACGGGCTCGCGACGTCAGCCGTCTCCGTCGGCTGGTCGGGCTACCTGCAATCGCTGCTGGCCGGTTTCGGGCTCGAGTTGCCCACGGCGCTTACCGCTGCGCCCGGCACGGTGCCCGGCGCAGTCACGTTTTTCAATTTTCCGGCCTTTCTCATCATGATGGTCGTGACGACGCTACTCTCGGTCGGCGTGCGCGAATCGGCGCGGGTGAACAACGCGATGGTCGCCATCAAGGTTGCGGTGGTGATTGCCGTCATCGCGGTCGGCGTGTTTCATGTGCAGCCGGCCAATTGGCATCCGTTCATGCCCCACGGCTGGCACGGCGTGTTCGGCGCGGCCGCCGTCATGTTCTTCGCATTCATCGGCTTCGACTCCGTTTCGTCGGCCGCCGAAGAAGTCAAGGACCCCAAGCGCGACCTGCCGATCGGCATCATCGCTTCGCTTTCCGTCTGCGCGGTGCTCTACATTGCTGTCGCGGCCATCGTGACGGGCATCGTGCCCTCGGGGGACTTCGCGGGCGTCTCGCATCCGGTCTCCTATGCGCTGCAGATCGCGGGGCAAAAATGGGTGGCCGGGTTCATAGACCTCGGCGCGGTGCTCGGCATGCTTACCGTCATTCTCGTGATGACCTACGGCCAAACCCGGATCATTTTCGCGATGTCGCGTGACGGCCTGCTGCCCAAAGCGCTCTCGAACGTGCATCCGCGCTTTGCAACACCGTTTCGGACAACATGGATCGTCGGGCTCTTCTTCGGCCTCATCGGCGCGTTCGTGCCGCTCGACGTGCTCGCCGAGTTGATCAACATCGGCACGCTCGCGGCGTTTTCGATGGTCTCGATCGCAGTACTGGTCATGAGGCGCACGCATCCGCAACTGCCGCGCGCCTTCCGATGCCCCGGCGTGCCGGTCCTGCCGCTTCTCGCCGTCGCCGCGTGCGTCTTTTTGATGGTCAACCTCCAGTGGATTACGTGGGTCGCGTTCCTCGTCTGGCTCGCGATCGGTCTAGCCATCTACTTCGGCTACTCGCGGCGCCGCTCGCTGCTTGTAACCGCACCACGCTGACCCGTTCGCTCGCTCGCGCCGGGTTTTTCGGGTGCGCCCGTCGCCGCGACGCGTCAAGGACCCCCGCGCCGAAGAACCGGACGGTCAAGTTCAAACAATCAGGCGGACGGCGGCTTGACGGCGGCTTGACGGCGGCGTGCCGAAGCAAACTCGTCAATCGCTCGGCAGCAACGGGGGTACGGGCGGGGTGGCCGGGGCGGACATTTGCGCGTCTGCCGCCTGCCCGTCCGCGTCGGCCGCACCGCTCTCGAGCCGGTAAAGCCATGCGAGCAACTCGGCGACAGCCTGGTAAAGCGGTGGCGGAATGCGCGTGTCGATATCGACCTGCATCAGCAGCGACACCATCTCCGGGGCGCGATGCACGTAGAGCCCCGCCTCCTCCGCGCGCTGCACGATCAATTCCGCGGCGAGCCCGTAACCCTTGGCGACGACGCGCGGCGACTTGTCGCCACTTTTCGTATCGTAGGCGAGCGCTGCCGCGCTCCGGCGGCGAGACCGGCTCATGTACCGCTCCAGTCGAACGGGTCGCCCACCATGTCATCGGGCGGGTGATTGGGCGGAACGGGTGCGCGGTGCGGCGCCTGAGGGGCGGTGGCAGTGGCAGTGGCAGTGGCGGCCGTTGCCGCTTTCCCTGCCGCGCCGAATGCCGCCGCACCGCCCACAGCCGATGCCTCATGCGCCTGCGCATCCGCATCGGCCGCCGACTTGGTCGCCGCCGCGGCAGCGGCAGCCGTGCGGGCGTAGGCAAACGTCGCGGCCTGCGCGGCGCCCGCTGCCGGCTCCGGCTGCGCGCCGCCGACTTCGCGGATCGACAGCCCCGCCAACTCGATCCCCGCCGCCTGCAGCCGCCGGCCGAACGCCTCGCCGCCCGTGGCAAGACGCGCCGCCCCGCTTGGATTGGCTTGCACTCGAACGACAAGCTGCGTGCCCGTGAGCACGAGATCGGCATCGACTGTGCCAAGGGTCGGCAACGCCAGCGTGAGGCGCGTGCGCCAGGCCTGCTCGTTCGGCTCGTTCG
>JAXDQB010000135.1:0-8323 GCA_034668065.1 Paraburkholderia sp. | reverse complement strand
CCGCGGCCGGCGCGAGCGGCGGACGCTGTGCCGCAAAGTAGTCTGCGAGTGCGCGTATGTCGCTGTCGGACAGGTTCTGCGCAATCGGCTGCATTACCGCGTTCTTGCGGGTGCCGGCCTTGAACATCGATAGCGCATGGGCCATATAGTCAGCGTTCTGCCCGGCGAGCCGGGGTGCTGCCATTGTTGATGAACCTGCGCCGGTAGCGCCATGGCATGCCGCGCATGTCGCGACGAGGCTGCTGTGAGCGTCGAGCACGGAATCCGCGGCGAATGCGGACGGTGAAGACGTAAGAGCGGCGGCCGCCGCCAGCGCCAATGCGGCAAATGCTTTGCCTGCTACCGAGGCGGTTCGGGTTGCCAGAGTCGTTCGCTGCTCGATTGCGAGCAAGGGGCTTTCAATTTTCTGATGGGGAGTGCGACCGTGCGCGTCACGACGGCGTGCGCACAGCTGCGCTGCAACGATATGGAACATGGGATTTACCGCATTGAAGATGAACTAAGGCACTCATGATATGAGCGTAGGTTCACAGTGGAACAATAGGAACTGTTTATCGGCCGTATTGAGTAAGCCTATGACGTACGCGGTTCCGCGTCGCACAAGGCGAAGCGCCGGCTTTTCCGTCGGTTCTTCTGAAACAGCAAAACATGTATTTTTGTTTTTGCAATGTCGGTCGCGCTGTGCGATCACGCCATATACATGAGTTGTCTTAAACGCGGTGGTCGGCGTCGGCGCGCGAGACAGACGCGAGAAACGCTAGTGAATGTTCTCGAGCGCCGACACTTACCGCGAAGCGCTCTGCGCTCCCTCGGCGCCCACAGTCTTACTGCTGGGCGCCTGCGCATCCCATCCTCCGCCTAGCGCCTTCACAAGAGCAACCGAGAACGCCATTTGCTGTCCGTGGATCTGCACTTCCTGACGCTGGCTCGTCAGCAGCGATTGCTGCGCGGAAATGACGTTCAAATAAGCGACGAGCCCGCCCGAATAGCGATCATTTGCGAGTGAAAGCAGGCGGCTCGCATCCTCGACGGCAGCGTGCGACTGCTTCGACGCGTCATCAAGCACCGAAAGCCCGGTCATGCCGTCCTGCACTTCCTGGAACGCGTTGAGCACCGTCTGGCGATAGCTGGCCTCGGCAACGCGGTATCCCTCGCTCGCGAAATTCAGGTTGGCCTTACGTCGCCCGCCGTCGAAAATCACCTGGCTGAACGAACCGCCCAGCGTCCACATCAACCCGGGTGCCGTAAAAAGGCTCGCGAACGCTGTGCTCTCCCACCCAATGCCCGGCGAGAGCGTGAGATTCGGAAAGAACGCTGCTTTCGCTACGCCGATCTGCGCGTTGGCTGCTGCCATCGCCCGTTCGGCCGAAGCAATGTCCGGGCGCCGTTGCAGCAAATCGCTCGGAATGCCTACGGAGATCGAGGGCACTTTTATCGGCACAACCTTTGGCGCAATTGAAAACTGCGGCGCAGGCACGCCGATTAGCGCGGCAATCGCATGCTCGTACTGTGCCCGCTGAGTGAGCAGCAACGTTGCCTGCACGCGTGTCGCGTCGAGTTGCGATTGCTGCTGCAACAAGTCGAGACCCGACACCGAGCCGAGATCGTGCTCGGCCTTGACGTAATCAAGCGCCTTCTCTTGCAATTGAACGGACTGAATCAGCACGTCGGTTTCGGCGTCGAGTTCGCGCAGCGCGTAATAATCAGTGGCGAGATCGGTCGTGAGTACGAGGCGTGCGTTGGCGAGGTCGTCGGCTGCCTGTTGCGCCGAGGCGCTCGCGCTCTCCACTTCGCGCCGAATGCGGCCAAACAGATCCGTGTCGTAAGTGACCGTGGGGCCGATCAGCACTTCGTTCTGCACTGTCGATTGATTCGGCACCGCGTAGTTGAGCATCGGCCGATTCTTCGAAATCTTCGCGCGCGCAAGCTCTCCCGACATATCGACTTCGGGCAAGCGCTGCGCCGAGGTCGAGGCGAGCGTTGCCTTCGCCTGCTGGTAGTGCGCACTCGCAGCAGCCAGCGTCTGGTTTTGCGCGAGTGCTTGCGTTTCGAGCGCGTCGAGTTGCGCGTCGTCAAATGCGTGCCACCAGTCGAGCCTGAGCGGCGCGTGCGATGGCGAGGCGAGTCGCCAATATGAATCGGTTTGCCACGTCTCGGGGGCTTGCACTTCGGGACGCTTGTAATCCGGCCCCACGGTACACGCCGAAAGCGTGACGAGAAGGGCGGCCGCGCCCGGCCACAGGGGAGCGAGACGGCGCGCACGCATCAGGAAAGCCCCTTGTTTGCGGACGGCGATGCAATTTGCACGTGGTCGCCGTCCGCGATCGAATCGCTTGGGTTGATGACGATCTTGTCGGTCGGCTCGATGCCGCTTTCAATTTCGAGCGACTGGCCGAGGTCCTGAGCGATCGTCACCTTGTGCAAATGCACAACCCCGTTGGCATCGACGACGGCAAGGTGCGGCCCTTCAGCGCGAAAGAGCAGCGCGTTGCCCGGCACGAGCATACGCGCGTGCAGCGCCTGTGGCACAGCGACTTGCACGTACGCGCCAGGTCGCAGCTTGTCGTCCGAATTCGGCAGCGTGACTTCGATCTGCAACGAGCGCGTCGGCACGTCGATTGCGCCGGACATGTGCGTGATCGTGCCGCGGAACGATTGCCCCGGGAGTTCTGCCTGCGTCACGGCGACGGGCATGCCGACTTTCACGTTCTGCGAATAGGCCTGCGGAAGCGGTACGTAGACTCGCAACGGATTCGACTGCGAGAGCGCGAAGAGCGCGCGGCTCGTCGAGCTGCCCGCGTCGATGAGATCGCCGACATCGACGTTGCGTTGGGTGACCACGCCGGTGAACGGCGCGACCACCCGTTTGAACGATTCGAGCTGCTGAAGCCGCCTTACGTTCGCATCGGCAGCGTCGAAATTTGCGAGGTCCTGATTGTAGGTGCTTTGCCGTTCGTCGAGTTCCTGCTGGGAGACGGCGTCGCGCTGCCGCAATTGCAGCCATCGATCGAGCGACGTCTTGGCCAAGCCGAGGCTCGCTTGGGTTTGTTGGCGTTGAGCGATCGACTGCGCAAGCTCCTGGTCGATTTCCGGGGTGTCGAGGTCAGCAAGCAGTTGGCCTTGCTTCACGTGCGCGCCGATATCGACATACCAATGAAGCAAGTACCCTGTTGCGCGCGCATAGATCGGCGATTCGACGTAGCCGCGCAGCGTGCCGGGCAACAGCATGTCGCCTGCACCTTCAGTTGTTTTCGGAAGCGCCACGTTGACATACTGCTTGGCGTTTTGTGCGGTGGCATTGGCCACCGAATGATTGTTCACCATGTCCGCCAGGACCCTGCGCAGCGCACCAGCGGCGAGCAGAACGAAGACGATTACGATCGCGATCTTCGCGCGCTTCCACACGCGATCGCGCGGAGGCAACAATGGACCGTCGCCGTGCTCTCGTGTCGGAATGGCGAGAGGGGCGTGAGTTTCTTCCGTCATTTCAGAGAGACCTGGGTGAGGAGTGGCATCACGAGTGATCAGCATTGTTGCCCGCTTCGGCGTTTCGTGCATGACCTCGCGCGAGGCGGCCGTGAATGCCCGCAAAGAGAAGTGGAACGAAAAAGAGTGTCGAAACCGTGGCGAACAGCAGGCCGCCGATGACGGCGCGGCCTAGCGGTGCGTTCTGCTCGGCGCCTTCGCCTAGGCCCAGGGCCATCGGCACCATGCCGATGATCATCGCGAAGGCCGTCATCAGCACCGGGCGAATGCGGCTCGCGCCGGCTTCGAGCGCGGCCGTGAGAGGCGGTGCGCCGGCGCCGAGCCGCTGACGCGCGAACGAGACCATCAGAATGCTGTTCGCCGTGGCCACGCCCATCGTCATGATGGCGCCCGTGAGCGCGGGAACGGACAGGTGGGTGCCCGTCAGGAAAAGCATCCAGACGATGCCTGCAAGTGCCGCCGGCAACGCGCTGACGATAATGAGCGGATCGATCCACGACTGGAAATTGACGACGATGAGCAGATAGACGAGCACGATCGCCATCGCCACGCCAACGCCAAGCCCGAGATACGAGCGTTGCATCGTCTCCACTTGGCCGCGCACGGTGATCTGGCTGCCGCGCGGCAGCGTGGCGCGCGTTTGTGCGACGAGCTTGTTGATCTGCGAGGCGACGCTGCCAAGATCGCGCCCCTCGACGCTCACGAGCAGATCGACGACGGGCCGGATGTTGTAATGCGTGACCGAGGCGAACTGAATGGCCGGTTGCACTTGCACCAGATTGCCGAGCAATTGCGGCATGCCGCCCGCTGCGGCCCCCGCTGCGGCCCCCGGCGCGGCGACGGGCGTGCGCAGCAATGAGTCGATGGATGAGACCTGATATTGAGGTGTCTGCACGGCCAGGTTGTACTCGACGCCGTTCTGCGTGTTGAGCCAGAAACCGGGCGACACCTGCGAGCTGCCCGAGAGTGAGATCAGCACGTTCTGCGCAACGTTGCTCGCGTTGAGGTTCAGTTGCTGAAGGCGTGTGCGATCCATCTGCAGATGGATTGTCGGCTCGTCGAATTTCTGCTGGATGTGCGAATCGACGGTGCCCGCGATCACCCGGATCTGCTTCATCAGCTTGCTTGCCGCCGCGAAATTCTCCTGCTGATTGGCGCCCGTGATCTGCACATCGATTGCCGCAGGCAAACCGAAGTTCAGGATCTGCGTAACGATGTCGGCGGGCTGAAAGAAAAACTCCACGCCCGGAAAGCGCTGCGGCAGGATGGCCCGCAGCGTGTCGATGTACTGCTGCGTCGGCGCATGGTCGCGATTGAGGGCGATCTGGATCTCGCCGTCGAGCGTGCCGATCGTGCCGGCATTGCTGTACGAGAGGTTGATGCCGCTATAGGGCAGTCCGAGATTGTCGAGGATGGTGTCGAGGTCGCGGCTTGGCACGACTGTGCGGATGACCTGCTCGACTTCGTCGGCGAGCCGTGCCGTTTCTTCGATGCGTGTGCCCGTCGGCGCGCGCATGTGCAGACGAATGCTGCCGGCATCGACCGTTGGGAAGAAATCCGCGCCGAGTGCGAACGTGAGACCGAGCGACGCGACGCAAAAGCCAAGGAATGAGGCCGCGAACATGCGCCTGCGTACCAGCAGGCAGCTCAGAAGAACGACATAGGTGGCACGCATGCGCTCAAAGCTGGCTTCGAACCGATGATGAAGCCGCATGAACAAGTTCGTGCTCGCCCCCGCATTGGGCTTGCGCGCATGACCCATCAGCAGCATCGCGAGCGTCGGCACGAGCGTGCGCGAGAGAAGGTAGGACGCAAGCATCGCGAAAACGACGGCTTCCGCGAGAGGCACGAAAAGATAGCGCGCCACGCCCGTGAGGAAAAACATCGGCACGAACACGATGCAGATACAGAGCGTCGAGACGAGCGCCGGGACGGCGATTTCTCCCGCGCCTTCGAGAATCGCGTCGTGCAGATTCGTGCCCATGTGCAGATGCCGCTCGATGTTTTCGATCGTCACCGTGGCATCGTCGACAAGAATGCCGACGGCAAGCGCGAGGCCACCGAGCGTCATGATGTTGATCGTTTCCCCTAACGCGTTCAGCGCGAGCAGCGAGGAGAGGATCGATAGCGGAATCGAGACTGCGATGATGCAAGTGCTGCGCCAATTGCCCAAAAAGAGCAGGATCATGGCGGCCGTCAGCGCAGCGGCGATGACAGCTTCGCGCGCCACGCCCGAGATCGCCGATTTGACAAAGACGGATTGATCGAAGAGGGCCTTGACGGTCAGATTACGTGGCAGCGTTGTTTCGGCAATGGGCAGGATGCGATAGAGCTCGTTGACGACGGAAAGCGTCGACGCATTGCCTGCCTTGAGGATCGAAATCAGCACGCCGCGATGGCCGTCCTGTCGCACCACGTTCGTCTGCGGCGCAAAGCCGTCGCGCACGTGTGCGACTTCACGCAGGTACGTGGTGGCGCCATTGACCGTGCGCACAGGAATGTCGTTGAGGCCGGCGATAGTCGTCGGCGACCCGTTCATATCGATGGTGTACTCGCGCGGGCCGATCTTTGCGGTGCCCGTTGGCAGGATCAGGTTCTGAACGTTGACGGCGTTGACAACGTCTATCGGTGTGAGGCCCTTCGCAAGCAATGCGCGCGTGTCGAGATCGACGGAGATTTGGCGGGTCTTGCCGCCGTACGGGTAGGGCACCTGGGCACCCGGAATCGTGATCAATTGCGGGCGCAGGGTGTTGAATGCCGTGTCGTTGAGATCCTGTTCGGACATCGTGGGGCTCGAGAGCCCCAGTTGAATCACCGGAATCGACGACGCCGAATAGCTGATGACAAGCGGCGGGGTCGCACCCGCCGGCATCTGCTTTAACACGGCTTGCTCGACCGCGACTGTCTGCGCAATGGCCGTTTGAGGGTTCGCATTCGGCTGCAGGAAGAGCTTGATAACCGCGATGCCGGCAAGCGATTGCGACTCGATGTGCTCGATGTCGTTGACGGTCGTTGTCAGGACGCGTTCGTTCACCGACGTGATACGGTTGGCCATGTCCTGCGCGGAGAGGCCCGTGTAGTTCCAGATGATGCTGACGACGGGAATGTTGATATTCGGCAGGATATCGACAGGCGTCCTTATCAATGCGAATGGGGTCGCCAGCAGGATAAGGATGGCCATCACGATAAACGTGTAGGGCCGTTTGAGCGCAACGTTGACAATCCACATGCGAAGGCGCGCCAAAAAGGATGCTTGAGTGAGAAGGTGGAATGTAGTCGACTATCGTGGGAAAAGTTAATTGTCTTCCTGTGCAATTGATAATCGCGGGCGATGAAACAATTACCAACGTTTACGGGGGCGGGTCTTGACGTGCTGCCTGACTGCGCCAAATTGGGGCATTTCGCGGCGCGGAGCTCTTCGCATGCGCGCTGCCGCGCGGTGGCTGGCGCTTTGATGGCAAAATCGGCTGCCGCAGCAAAACGATGATACGCGTTTCGCGCGCGGCAGATTCAGTGTCAACCGAAGAGTCCACAAGGAAGAGTTGGAATGAGCACCTACATAATCGCAACTGTCAACCCGAAGCCCGAGCATGCGGCTGCCCTCGAACAGGCCTTGCGTCAGATGGTCGAGTTGACGCGCAAGGAGCCGGGCAATGTGCGCTATGACTTGTTCCGTGAAACGCGAGAGGGTAAGGGCCCCGTTCTGCATCTGTATGAAATCTATGTCGATCGGGCTGCGTTCGATACCCATATCGCGAGCGCGCATTTCCAGGCGTTTCGGGCAAAGGTGGGTGACTGGCTAATCGAGCCGCCGGAGATCAGGGTAGTCGAGGAGCTAGATGTGTCGGCGTAAGCCGGCATAAGCCGCATAAGCCACCGCCAATTTCTCGAACCGGTGGCGAAGGCGGCCGATATGAGCGCATGTCGTGGCGAGAGTCCCGCACGATCTCGGCTGAAAGCGTGTAATGCGAAAATGTAACTGACATTCGGTTGGCCGCCTTGCACACATCGGGCGCCTGATTTCCGTACACCCTTTACACTCCGCACCCCAATGCGCCATGACGGTCGGCGCGAACGGGGGCACCCTGCGAAATATGCACTTACAACTCGCCACATGTTCGCGCGCTTTTTAAAGTTACAGTGCATTCAATGCAAACGTGGCAGGCGCTGGTTCTACGATCGACGTTGCCACATGGATCAAGCTGGACAGAATAAGGAGGATTTACCCATGGAAGTACGTTCCATCTTTTCTCGCACGGCAGTAGCCGCGGTATTGGCTGCCGGAGCATGGCTGACAACGGGCGCCGCGTTTGCCGAGGAGGGCCCGTCGCCGGCTCCCTATGAGGCGGCACGTTTGATCCCGGTCGACCTCAACATCAGCGTTGGCGTGCACGGCGACCGATACTGGGACGGTCACCGCTACTGGAAACGCGATGAATGGGCGCACGGTCATCCGCACGATCGGGACCCTTGGCAACACAACGCTGAACGGCGTCCGCCGCCGCATGACGACCAGCGTCATTATTGATCCTGGTCTGAGCCGAGGGCTTGTAGTGGTCTAATTCGGCTCCGGGATGCAACCAGAAAAGGCCGGCTGCCTTACGGAGCAGCTGGCCTTTTTCATGTGCGGGGCGCGTGCAGAGTGGCACAATCGCTATGCGCTCCCGCTCTTGGTGCGGACCGTTTCGATGCACGACGCGGGCGCCGCGTTCAAAGTGGCGCTGCGATGCACCGAACGGGTGCGCCGGCAGAGGGGGGAAGCGCAGACGCTTGTCCACGGCATGTGTCAAAGGCCCGTGCGTAGGCTTTACAAGCGCACCTCGCACGAAGCTTGCTT
>JAXDQB010000134.1:0-19391 GCA_034668065.1 Paraburkholderia sp. | reverse complement strand
GTGATGTAGTCGAGTACTTCGCTCGCGAGACGGCACGCGACACGCATTTTCGCGATGTCCTGCTCGTTCTTGATCGTAATGGCCATGGATGCGGGTCTTAATCTGTGTCGTGCGATTATCGCATCATACGATGCCGGCGGTTGACGCTGGAAGCGCGCCACGCGCGAGCGCGCGCTCACGGCCGCGCGCTCATGCCGCGCCGGGCCATGGGTAAGTCATTGCGCGGGCCGGTGGGCTGTCTTGAGGCGCCTTCCGTGCGCATGTTATACTTAGTGGCTAGTCACCTTAGGGAGTAGCTTTTTTGCGTCGAAGGGTAATTCGCGCGGAAAAGGGGCTCGTTGAACGAAGGTGGCTGACATGTGCAAGGCGGTTTTTTCAGGCCGCATGCACCGATTCGCAAGCCGGCGCACCCAGGGTGCCGTTGCGTGCAGCGCGTGAGCCTAAAGATCGGATGAGGCTTTGTCGCGCGGCGCGACTGGTACGGCGGCCGGCTTAAGACCCAACCCTCGTGGAGAAATTCATGGCAGTCACTATGCGTCAAATGCTGGAAGCCGGTGTCCATTTCGGACACCAAACGCGCTTCTGGAACCCGAAGATGGCCCCTTTTATCTTCGGTCATCGCAACAAGATTCACATCATCAACCTGGAAAAGACGCTGCCGTTGTATAACGACGCGTTGAAGTACGCGCGTCAGCTGGCGGCCAATCGCGGCACGATTCTTTTCGTCGGCACGAAGCGTCAGTCGCGCGACACGATCGCCGAAGAGGCGCAGCGCTGCGGTATGCCGTACGTCAACGCCCGCTGGCTCGGTGGCATGTTGACCAACTTCAAGACGCTGAAAGTGTCGATCAAGCGTTTGAAGGACATGGAAACGGCCGTTGAAGCCGGTGAGCTCGAGCGGATGAGCAAGAAAGAAGCGCTGCTCTTCGAGCGCGAGATCGCGAAGCTCCAGAGGTCGATTGGTGGTGTGAAGGACATGGGCGGCATTCCGGACGCGATCTTCGTCGTGGATGTCGGCTACCACAAAATTGCGGTAACCGAGGCGAGCAAGCTGGGCGTTCCGGTGATCGCAGTTGTCGATACGAACCACTCGCCCGAGGGCATCGACTACGTGATCCCGGGCAATGATGACGCGAGCAAGGCTGTGGCGCTCTACGCCCGCGGCGTGGCCGACGCGATCCTCGAAGGCCGTGCGAGCGCGGTCAATGAAGTGGTGCAAGCCGTGCGCTCTGACGATGCCGGCGACGAATTCGTCGAGGTCAACGGGGAGGCGTAACGCAACCCCGAGGCCGGCAAAAAAGGGGGCTTTCCAGGGCCCCCTTTTTTTAAGCTCCGGGGCCGGTTATCCGGCTGCAGGACGGCATCGGTGATCTCGACGCCTGCCGTGAACGAATGCCTGCCGTCGCGCATCGAAAGCGGGCGGCGTATGAAAGACAGACTCAAGGAGCGAATGATGGCGGCAATTACCGCAAGCATGGTGGCAGAACTGCGCGCGAAGACCGACGCGCCGATGATGGAGTGCAAGAAGGCGCTGACCGAGGCCGACGGCGACATGGCTCGCGCGGAGGAGCTGCTGCGCGTCAAGCTCGGCAATAAGGCGAGCAAGGCCGCGTCGCGCGTGACGGCGGAAGGCGTCGTCGTGTCGTTCATCAGCGGCAATGCAGGTGCGCTCGTCGAGCTGAACTGCGAAACCGACTTCGTTGCAAAGAACGACGATTTCAACGCGTTCTCCAAGAAAGTCGCCGAGCTTATCGTCACGGAAAAACCCGCCGACGTCGCCGCACTTTCGGCGCTGTCGCTAAACGGCGAGACGGTTGACGCCGTGCGCCTTGCGCTCGTCGGCAAGCTCGGCGAAAACGTCTCCATCCGTCGTTTCGTCCGCTTCGAGACGCCCAACAAGCTGGCCGCCTATCTGCATGGCACGCGTATCGGCGTGCTCGTCGAGTACACGGGCGCCGACGAGCAGGTGGGCAAGGACGTCGCAATGCACGTTGCGGCAATGAAGCCGGTTTCTTTGTCGTCCGGCGACGTGCCGGCGGAGCTTATCGCCAAGGAGCGCAGCATCGCCGAGCAAAAGGCGGCCGAGTCGGGCAAGCCCGCCGAAATCGTCGCGAAGATGGTCGAAGGCAGCGTGCAAAAGTACCTCAAGGAAGTATCGCTGTTGAACCAATCGTTTGTGAAGAATGACAAACAGACGATCGAGCAGATGCTGAAGGCAGCCGGTGCCTCGGTGCAGAAGTTCGCGCTGTTCGTGGTTGGCGAAGGTATTGAGAAGCGTCAGGACGATTTCGCTGCCGAAGTGGCTGCGCAAGTTGCCGCAGCGCGTCAGCAGTAAGTAGTCATCGCATTGCAGTTTGCACTCTGTGCGCGGCGAGCCGCAGGTTCGCGGCGCACACGGTGGAGGCAAGCCGGCGTTCGGAATGCGTAGTGCCTATTAAGGGTTAACACTAGTTTGTCGCATGCGCGTTTGTCTTGAGTCTTTCCCGAAAGGGCAGGCGCGACGTGCGACGGCAGCGCTTGCTCCCGTTGAAGTTTCACCCCTACAGTTCGACATTGTTGTCATCTCGCTCGGCGCGATCGGATACCGCTATGCCCACAGCCTACAAACGCGTTCTTCTCAAACTTTCCGGTGAAGCACTGATGGGCGACGATGCCTTCGGCATCAACCGCGCTACGATCGAAAGGATGGTGACGGATATCGCCGAGGTGGTGCGTCTGGGTACGCAGCTGGCGATCGTCATCGGCGGCGGCAACATCTTCCGTGGCGTTGCAGGCGGCGCGGCCGGCATGGATCGCGCGACGGCAGACTATATGGGGATGCTCGCGACGATGATGAACGCCCTTGCGTTGCAAGACGCGATGCGCCATGCGGGTATCGAGGCGCGCGTCCAGTCGGCGTTGCGCATGGACCAGGTGGTCGAGCCGTACATCAGGCCGCGGGCGATTCGCCAGCTCGAGGAGGGCAAGGTCGTCATTTTCGCGGCCGGCACGGGCAATCCGTTCTTCACGACGGATACGGCTGCGGCGCTGCGCGGCTCGGAAATCGGTGCTGAGGTCGTGCTGAAGGCGACGAAGGTCGACGGCGTATACTCCGCGGATCCCAACAAGGATTCCACGGCGACGCGTTACACGACGATCAGTTTCGATGAGGCCATCGGCCGCAATCTCCAGGTAATGGACGCGACGGCGTTCGCGCTGTGCCGCGATCAGAAGCTGCCGATCCGTGTGTTTTCGATCGTCAAACCCGGCGCTTTGAAGCGCATCGTACAAGGTGAGGACGAGGGTACGCTCGTCCACGTGTAAACTCTCGCAGGACGCGGGGCGCGCCCGGCGCTGGCGGCGAGACTGCCGTTTGCGCGGCCGATCCGCACTGCCACGAATTCGGAGGTTTAAATGAGTGTCGCAGAGGTAAAGAAGAGCGCCGAGCAGAAAATGCTGCGTTCGATCGAGGCGTTCAAGAACGACCTGGCGAAAATTCGCACGGGCCGGGCCCACACTGGGCTGCTCGATCATATCCAGGTCGACTACTACGGCTCCAATGTGCCGATCTCTCAGGTCGCCAATCTCACGCTCATCGATGCGCGCACGATCGGCGTGCAGCCTTGGGAGAAGAAGATGGTTGCCGTCGTCGAAAAGGCGATTCGCGATGCCGGTCTCGGTCTGAACCCGGCGACTCAGGGCGACCAGATCCGAGTGCCGATGCCCGCGCTCACCGAGGAGCGGCGGCGCGAGTTGACGAAAGTCGTCAAGAGCGAGGGCGAGACGGCGAAAGTTGCGGTGCGCAATCTGCGTCGCGACGCCAACGAGCAACTGAAGAAACTCGTGAAGGACAAGGATATTTCGGAAGACGACGAGCGTCGCACCAGTGATGAAGTGCAAAAGCTGACCGACAAGCACGTGACCGAAATCGATAAGCTCGTCCAGACGAAGGAAGCCGAGATCATGACGGTCTGAGGCTTTTCGGTCACGGCAAAGCCATCTTCCTTCTTTCCCGCAGTCATTCGTCCCGGCGGCCATGACATATACCAGTTCAACCGTTCGCGTGCCTGATGTCGCGGCGGTCCCGCGCCATATCGCGATCATCATGGACGGCAACGGCCGCTGGGCAACGCAGCGTCGATTGCCGCGCGTGGCGGGCCATACGCGCGGCGTGGATGCTGTGCGCTCGTGCGTCGAGGCTTGCGCACGCGCAGGCGTCCAATACCTGACGCTCTTTGCGTTCAGTTCGGAGAACTGGCGCCGCCCTGTTGAAGAGGTTTCGTTCCTGATGCGTCTTTTTGTGACGGCGCTGGAGCGGGAAGTGGGCAAGCTGCACGCAAACGGCATCCGGTTGCGCGTCGTCGGCGATCTGTCGGAATTTGATGTGCGCATTCAGGACCTGATCCGCCGCGCCGAAGCAAAAACGGCGCGCAACAACCGCCTAACGCTTACAGTCGCCGCGAATTACGGTGGCCGCTGGGATATTTTGCAGGCCACCCGAAAGGTTGCCGAGGAAGCCGCGCGCCAGGGCTGCGTCGGAAACATCGACGAACAGTCGTTCACCCAGCACTTGGCAATGGCCTATGCGCCCGAGCCAGACCTTTTCATCCGAACGGGGGGCGAAACGCGCATCAGCAATTTCCTCCTCTGGCAACTGGCTTACACCGAGCTGTATTTCACCGATACGTTCTGGCCCGATTTTAACGCCAACACGCTGGCCGACGCGATTGCCTCATACGGGCAACGCGAGCGCCGGTTCGGACGCACGAGCGCCCAGTTGGAACCGCAATCGCAGGACGCCGATTCTCTCCCATGCTGAAGCTCCGTGTCGCCACAGCCGTCGTGCTGCTGGCGGTGTTCGTTCCGGTCACGCTGTATGCCCCGGCGCCCGCGTTTGGCGCGCTCATCGGCCTTGTCGTCGTGTTCGCGGCCTGGGAATGGGCGCGCCTATTGAAGCTGCGGGGCACCTCGACGATCGGCTACGCCGTGCTTGCTGCGCTCGCTGTGCTCGCGAGCACGCGACTCGGCTCAGGTTTGAGCGCGGCGCGCCCCCTGTTCGAAGCTGCGGCGGTATTCTGGCTGCTTGCGGGGCCATTCGTGCTCGTGCGTAAGCCGCCGCTCGCACAAGGCGCGTGGCGGGCATTTCTGTTGCTCGCCGGGCTTGTTCTTTTCGTAGCGTGCTGGCATGCGCTCATTGTGGCGAGGGCGATCGGCGTATCGTTCGTTCTGTCAGTGCTGATCGTCGTCTGGCTTGCCGATATCGGCGCATACTTTGCCGGCAAGGCATTCGGAAAACACAAACTCGCGCCAGCGATCAGCCCGGGCAAGACCTGGGAGGGGGCGTTCGGCGGTTGGGTGGCGGTCATGGTAGTGGGCGCAGCAGCTTTCGTCACGCATGCCCTCGCGCCGACGCTCTTCACGACCCTCGGCATGGCGCTTGGATGGGTGCGCGGGACATTCGCGCTGACGCTGCTCGTGGCATTCAGCATTGTGGGCGATCTGTTCGAATCAATGCTCAAACGTCAGGCGGGCGTGAAGGATTCGAGCGGGCTGCTGCCGGGACACGGCGGCGTGCTGGACCGCATCGACGCATTGCTGCCGGCGCTGCCGCTCGCGATGCTGCTTATCAGTTAGAGCGCGACGTCACTCGAGGTTAGGGTGCGAAAACACCCTGGGAATGAAATATGAAAAAACGATTGACACTGCTCGGTTCCACGGGATCGATCGGCGAGAGCACGCTCGACGTCGTGGCTCGCCATCCAGAGCGCTTTACGGTGCATGCGCTGAGCGCCCACCGCAATGGCGAAAAGCTCGTTGCGCAATGCTTGAAATTCCAGCCGGAAATCGCGGTGGTTGGCGATGCGGAAACCGCGGCGCACGTGGAGAGACAATTGCGTGCAGCGGGTTCCGCTACGCAGGTTGCCTACGGCCCGCAGGCGCTGGTGGAGGTATCGAAGAGCGCCGGATGTGACACGGTGGTCGCGGCGATCGTCGGCGCGGCCGGGCTCGCGCCCACGCTCGCGGCGGCTCGCGCCGGCAAGCGGATTTTGCTCGCGAACAAGGAAGCGCTCGTGATGTCGGGTGCGATCTTCATGGACGCGGTGCGTGACCACGGCGCCACGCTCTTGCCCCTCGACAGCGAGCACAACGCCATATTTCAATGCCTGCCGCGCGAGGCCGTGCAGCACAGCGGCGTAGCGAAAATCATCCTGACTGCGTCCGGCGGTCCGTTCCGCACGCGTGATCCGGCCTCGCTTGTCGAAGTCACGCCCGAGGAGGCTTGCAAGCATCCAAACTGGGTCATGGGCCGCAAGATCTCGGTCGATTCGGCAACGATGATGAACAAGGGGCTCGAGGTGATCGAGGCGCACTGGTTGTTCGACCTTCCGGGCGAGCGTATCGACGTGCTGATCCATCCGCAAAGTGTGATCCATTCGCTCGTCTCCTACGAGGACGGTTCGGTGCTTGCCCAACTTGGCAACCCAGACATGCGCACGCCGATCGCCCACGCACTCGCTTTCCCCGAACGCGTCGAGTCGGGTGTCGCCCAGCTCGATCTGGCGCAGGTCGCGTCGCTGAGCTTCGAGAAGCCCGATTACGAACGCTTTCCGTGCCTGGCGCTTGCAATGCAGGCGCTGGCCGCGGGCGGCATCGCAAGCGCGGCGCTCAATGCGGCGAACGAGGTCGCGGTCGACGCTTTCCTGGAGCGCCGCATCGGCTTCACTGAGATTGCACAGACCGTGCGCGCCGTGCTTGACGCTTTGCCGAACGGCAGCGCCGACAGCCTCGAGGACGTGCTCGGCGCCGACGCGGCGGCCCGGCGCGCCGCCCTGGATTTCATCGTGTCGCGGCCGTTTGCCGGCCGTCGTGCGGATCGGGCCGGCGGGGCCGATTGCGCGATGCGGTGAGGCGCCGATGAACCTGCTGATCGAAATTGCCGCGTTTGTCGTCGCGATCGGCGTGCTCGTCGTGGTGCACGAGTATGGGCACTATGGCGTCGCGCGACTTTGCGGCGTCAAGGTGCTGCGGTTTTCGATCGGTTTTGGTACCCCCCTCTTGCGCTGGGTTGGCAAGAAGAGCGGGACGGAATGGACCATTTCGGCGCTGCCGCTCGGCGGCTACGTGAAGATGCTCGATGAGCGCGATCCAGGGCCCGGCATCGACCAGGCGGATCTGCCGTTCACGTTCAATCGCCAACCGGTGATTAAGCGCATTGCGATCGTGCTGGCCGGCCCGCTCGCCAATTTCATGCTTGCCATCGTGCTCTTTGCGGCCGTTTTCGTGACGGGCGTCGTCGAGCCGACAGCAACGCTTGCCACGCCGCCTGCGGGTAGTGTGGCCGCCCGCGCCGGCTTCGAGGGCGGCGAGACGATCCTCTCGATCGGCGACGAGCACGGCGGGGACATCGAGCCTGTACGCTCGTGGTCGGATCTGCGCTGGAAACTGCTCGATGCCGCGTTCGATCAGCGGCGTGTGGTCATGCGAGCGCGCGACGGGCACGACGCCTACGATTTTCAGGTCGACCTCAGCAAGGTTTCTCAACGTGAAGTCGACGACGATTTCATGTCGAAGCTCGGTTTCGACGAGGGTGGCGCGCTCTCCGTGGCTGGTGTCGAACCAGGCAGCTCGGCGCAGCGCGCAGGCCTTGTTGGGGGCGACCTGCTGCGCGGCGTGGACGGCCGGCGCATCGACGGGGCAGAGGCGTTTATCGCCTATGTGAAGTCACATGCAGGGCGCCCGATCGAGCTGCAGGTCGCGCGTGGGGGGGTGGCAAGCGCCGCGCTCACCGTCACGATCACGCCCGAGGCGCTGCGCGATCCGCAGACGGGGCGCGAAATCGGCCGCATCGGCGCGGCGCTGGCGACCAAGGTGTCGACGGTCGAAGTCCGCTACGGGCCCGTCGAGAGCGTCGCGCGCGGCGCGCGCCGGACGTGGGAGATCAGCGTTTACTCGCTGAGGATGTTCGGTCGGATGCTGACCGGCGAAGCATCAATCAAGAATCTTTCCGGCCCTGTGACGATCGCCGACTACGCCGGCAAGAGCGCGCGGCTCGGTTTGGCGCCATTTTTAACCTTTCTTTCGCTCGTGAGCATCAGCCTCGGCGTCTTGAACTTATTGCCGATTCCGGTATTGGACGGGGGGCATCTGTTATATTATTTGCTCGAAGCCGCAACCGGCAAGGCAGTGTCGGAACGCTGGCAGCTTGTTCTGCAAAGAGCCGGGCTCGTTTGCATCGTCGCATTGTCAGCGATCGCGCTCTTCAACGATCTTGCGCGTTTAATCCACTTTTAAACCGTCCGGCGGCATGCACGTTTGGCATGCCGCTGCGGCTGAATGCAGCTAAAAAACTGGGGGATGCACGTTGTTGAAACCTCATCGCTTTGTTCCTAAGACTGTTGCAGCCGCGGCGATCGCCGCGCACGGGCTGGTAGCTCATGCGACGCCGCCGTTCGTGGTGGAAGACATACAGATAGAAGGGCTGCAGCGGATTGAGCCTGGCACGGTGTTCGCCTACCTGCCGATCAAGCAAGGCGATACATTTACGGACGAAAAGGCCTCGGAGGCGATTCGCACACTCTTTGCCACGGGTTTTTTCAATGATGTGCGCGTCTCGACGCATGACAATGTCCTCGTCGTCAGCGTCGTCGAGCGGCCGGCCATTGGCTCGATCGACTTCGCGGGGTTGCACGAGTTCGAGAAGGACGTGCTGCTCAAGGCGCTCAAGGGCGTCGGCCTTTCGCAGGGGCGCTACTACGACAAGTCGCTCGTCGAGCGCGCCGAGCAGGAGTTGAAGCGCCAATACCTCACGCGCGGCTTTTACGCAGCCGAGGTGACGATGACGGTCACGCCGATCGACCACAACCGGGTATCGATTTTTTTCTCAGTAGCCGAAGGGCCGAAGGCGAAGATTCGTCAAGTCAATTTTGTCGGCAACCGCGCGTTCAGTACGAGCACGCTGCGCGATGAAATGCGGCTCGCTACGCCGAACTGGTTCTCGTGGTACACGAAGGACGACCTTTATTCGAAAGACAAGCTGACGACGGATCTTGAGAACGTTCGCAAGCACTATCTGGACCACGGCTATCTCGAGTTCAACATTGCGTCGACGCAAGTATCGATCTCCCCGGACAAGAAGGACATGTACCTTACGTTGACGGTGCATGAAGGCGAGCCCTATACGATCTCGTCCATCAAGCTTGCGGGCAATCTGCTCGATCGCGGGACGGAGTTGCAGAAGCTCATCACGGTCAAGTCCGGCGAACTTTTCTCCGCCGACAAGCTGCAGGCGACGACGAAAGCAATTGTCGACAAGCTCGGCGAGTACGGTTATGCGTTTGCGAACGTCAATGCGCAGCCCGAAATCGATCAGCAGCATCACACCGTCGCATTGACGTTGCAGGTTACGCCAGGCCCTCGCGTCTATGTGCGTCACATCAACATCGTCGGCAACACCCGCACGCGTGATGAGGTCATCCGGCGTGAGATGCGTCAGATCGAAAGCTCGTGGTTCGACTCAAGCCGGCTTGCGCTCTCGAAGGACCGTATCAACCGTCTCGGTTACTTCACCCATGTGGAGGTGACGACGGTGCCGGTGGAAGGTACGTCGGATCAGGTCGATGTCGATGTGAAAATCACCGAACAGCCTGCCGGAATGATTACGCTTGGCGCCGGATTCTCGTCGACGGACAAGGTCGTGCTTTCGACAGGCATAACACAAGAGAACGTCTTCGGCTCGGGAACGAGCCTCGCCGTCAACGTCAATACCGCGCGCACCTACCGAACGCTGACAGTCACCCAGGTCGATCCGTACTTCACGGTGGACGGAATCAAGCGGATCACCGATTTCTATTACCGCACGACGCAGCCGCTCTATTACTCGACGAATTCGAATTCGAGCTTCCGTATCGTCACAGCAGGCGGCGATCTGAAGTTCGGCATCCCGTTCTCCGAAGTGGACACGGTCTACTTCGGCTCCGGTTTCGAGCAGAACCGGCTCGACATCGATGCCGCCACGCCGAAGAGCTACGTCGATTACGTGAATCAATTCGGCCACATATCGAACAACGTTCCGCTCACGGTCGGCTGGTCGCGCGATGCGCGCGACAGCGCGCTCGTGCCGAGCCGCGGCTACTTCACGCAGGCCAATGCCGAGTACGGCACGCCCGTTGGCCAAACTGAGTACTACAAGGCTGACGTGCTGGCACAGTACTATCATTCGTTTGCGCGTGGCTTCGTGCTCGGCCTGAATTTTCAGGGCGGCTACGGCAGTGGGATCGGCGGCAAGCCCTATCCTATCTTCCGGAACTACTATGCGGGGGGTATCGGCTCGGTGCGCGGCTACCAGCCCAGTTCGCTCGGTCCACGCGATGTGAAGACGGGCGACCCCATTGGCGGTTCGAAGATGGTGGTGGGCAATGTGGAACTCACATTCCCGCTGCCGGGCACCGGCTACGATCGCACACTGCGGGTCTTCACGTTCTTCGATGGCGGCAACGTCTGGGGCAACGTGGGCGACAGCATCGGCGCGAATGGCTTGCGGTATGCCTATGGCGTGGGTCTCGCTTGGATTTCGCCGATCGGGCCGCTAAAGCTCAGCGTCGGCTTGCCGCTCCAGAAAAACACGGGCGACCGCTATCAGAAGTTCCAGTTCCAGATTGGGACGGCTTTCTGACGGGGTTCGTTCATACAGCATCGAGAGGAAGATTTTGCTAACTGGTCCGTATTCGAAACGCTTGGTGTGCGCTGCGGTAATGACGGTGGCGCTCGCTGCCGGCGCTGCGCAGGCGCGTGCGCAGGAAGCCCGCATCGGGGCTGTCAATTCCGATCGCATCCTGCGCGAGTCGGTTTCGGCGCAAGCCGCGCAAAAGAAACTCGAAGCCGAGTTCGCGAAGCGGGACAAGGATCTGCGCGACATGGCGCAGCGATTAAAGACGGTGTCGGATGCGCTCGACAAGAACGGCGCGTCCATGTCGCCGACCGACCGTGCCGACAAGCAACGCGACCTGTCCAACCTCGACAGCGATTTCCAGCGCAAACGCCGTGAATTCAACGAGGACTTGAACCAACGCCGCAATGAGGAACTGGCGGCGGTGCTCGACAGGGCCAACAAGGTGATCAAGCAAATCGCCGAGCAGCAGCATTACGACCTGATCGTGCAGGAAGCCGTCTATGTGAGCCCGCGCATCGACATTACAGACCAGGTGCTGAAGGCGCTGGCGGCGTCTACGCCGGCAGCAACCAACTGAACCGCGGGAGTGGAAGGCAAATGGCATTGACGCTTGGAGACATCACGCAGCGTTTCGGCGGCGAGATCGTCGGGGACGCGGCCGTACCCGTGGGTGGCCTCGCGCCGCTTGATCAGGCGCAGCCGCATCAACTCGCGTTCATCGCGAACCCCAAGTACCTCGCGCAGGTGGAAACGACGCGTGCCGGCGCGGTGCTGATCGCGCCGGCCGATCTCGAGAGGCTTGCATCGCGCGAGGGGCGTAACTTCATCGTCACCCCTAATCCTTACGCCTATTTCGCGCGGGTGGCCCAGATGTTCATCGACCTCGCCGCACCGCAGATGTCGATGGGTGTGCATTCGAGTGCCGTCGTCGATCCGGCCGCGCAGGTCGCGAAGACCGCGATCATCGGCCCGCACGTCGTGGTTGAAGCAGGGGCAGTCGTTGGCGAAGGCGTGCGTCTCGACGCGAACGTCTTCATCGGACGGGGCACGCGGATCGGCGAAGGATCGCATTTGTATCCGAACGTGACCATCTATCACGGCTGCAAAATCGGGGCTCGCGCGATCATCCATTCAGGTGCGGTGGTCGGCTCCGATGGCTTTGGTTTCGCGCCCGATTTCGTCGGCGTCGGCGCGGCACGCACCGGCAGCTGGGTCAAGATTCCTCAGGTCGGTGGTGTGGCGATCGCGGCGGATGTCGAAATTGGCGCGAATACGACGATCGATCGCGGTGCAATGGCCGACACCGTCATTGAAGAGTGCGTCAAGATCGACAATCTTGTCCAGATCGGCCACAACTGCCGCATCGGCGCGTACACGGTCATCGCCGGCTGCGCCGGCATCGCAGGCAGCACGACGATCGGAAGGCATTGCATGATTGGTGGCGCCGTAGGTATCGCTGGGCACGTCACGCTAGGCGATCACGTGATCGTGACGGCGAAGTCGGGCGTATCGAAGTCGCTGCCGAAGCCCGGCATGTATACGAGCGCGTTCCCGGCCGTGGAGCATGCGCAATGGAACAAGAGTGCCGCCATGGTGCGCAATCTCGACAAGCTGCGCGATCGCATCAAAGCGTTGGAGGCCGCCGTCGAGAAACGCGACAGCGGCGCATAGAGTAGAGGGGGCGGGCAGCCCGGCACGCCTTTGTGCCTGATGCCTCGCATTATTCGATGGGAGCTGCGGCGCCGGCGGGCGGCGCGGTGGAAACCGGCGGCGGACAGTCCCCGCCCCAGCATCCGCAGTTATCATCCGCGCAGTAGAGGCGTGGAGAAGACACATCATGAGCACCGAAAAATTCAATCTCGACATTCATAAGATTCTCACGCTGCTGCCGCATCGCTATCCGATTTTGCTCGTCGATCGGGTGCTCGAGCTGGAACCGCACAAGAGCATCAAGGCGTTGAAGAACGTGTCGATCAACGAGCCTTATTTCGTGGGCCATTTTCCGCAGCGGCCTGTGATGCCCGGCGTGCTGATTCTCGAGGCGCTCGCGCAAACGGCGGCACTATTGACGTTCTCGGAAGAGCCCAACGATCCCGAAAAGACGCTTTATTATTTCGTCGGGATCGACGGAGCGCGCTTCAAACGCGTCGTTGAACCCGGGGATCAGCTGATCCTGCATGCGTCGTTTGAGCGCTATATGCGCGGCATCTGGAAGTTCAAGGCGCGCGCGGAAGTGGACGGCGTGACGGCCGCGGAAGCGGAACTGATGTGCACCGTGAAGCACACGGACGATCAAAAATAAGGCGCGTCAAAAACGCGGCGCGAAGCGACCCGCAGCGGCGAAAGGCATGGCAGGTACGGCAAGCACGAGGAGCACGGCTTGCCGGGGCCGCGGCGGCAATCAGGACGGTTATCAAGAAGGGCTATGGCGCATGAGCAGGATTCATCCCACCGCGATTATTGAGTCGGGCGCAGAGCTCGCCGGGGACATCGAGATTGGTCCGTACACGATCGTCGGCGCGAACGTAACGATCGGTGCAGGCACCGTCGTCGGTTCGCACTGCGTGATCGAAGGTAATACGACGATCGGCGTCGCCAACCGGATTGGCCATTACGCGTCGATCGGTGGCCGCCCGCAGGACATGAAGTATCAGGGCGAGCCGACGCGGCTTGTGATCGGGGACCGCAATACGATTCGCGAGTTCACCACCATCCACACGGGCACGATCCAGGACGCCGGTGTGACGACAGTGGGCGACGACAACTGGATCATGGCCTACGTGCATATTGCGCACGACTGCCATGTCGGCAGCCACGTGATTCTGTCGAACAATGCACAAATGGCGGGGCACGTGATTGTAGGCGATTGGGCGATCGTTGGTGCGATGTCGGGTGTGCATCAATTCGTCAAGATTGGCGAGCATGCGATGCTCGGCGGTGCGTCGGCCGCTGTGCAGGACGTGCCTCCGTTCGTCATGGCGGCCGGCAACAAGGCCGAACCGCATGGCGTCAACGTCGAGGGTCTGCGCCGTCGCGGATTTTCTGCCGACGCCATTTCGGCACTGCGAACCGCCTATCGCTTGCTGTACAAAAACGGCCTGTCGCTCGAGGAGGCGAAGGTTCAGCTTGCCGATCTCGCATCGGCAGGCGGTGAAGGAGACGAGCACGTGCGAAAGCTGGTCTCGTTCATCGAAACGTCGCAGCGCGGCATCATTCGCTAGATGGCGCTGCAAACGAGTCCGCTGCGCGTCGCGATGGTGGCGGGCGAGCCGTCGGGCGATCTGCTCGGGGCCTCGCTGTTGGGGGGGCTCGTTCACCGTTTGCCCGAAGCGACGCGCTACTACGGCATCGGTGGCCCGCGCATGATCGCGCATGGCTTCGAGGCGCACTGGCCGATGGAGAAATTGACCGTGCGTGGGTACGTCGAAGCGCTACGGCACATTCCAGAAATCCTTCGCATTCGCAGCGAGCTCAAGCGTCAATTGCTCGCCGAGCGGCCGCACGTGTTCATTGGCGTCGACGCGCCGGACTTCAATTTTGGGGTCGAAGAGCCGTTGCGTGCGGCCGGCATCCCGACGATCCACTTCGTCTGCCCGTCGATCTGGGCCTGGCGCGGCGGCCGCATCAAGAAGATCGTGAAGGCCGTCGATCACATGCTCTGCGTATTTCCGTTTGAGGTCGAATTGCTCGAAAAGGCGGGCGTGGCGGCCACGTACGTCGGTCATCCGCTCGCAGACGAAATTCCGCTCGAACCTGATGTCGCCAGCGCGCGCCGTGCGCTCGGTTTGGCCGAAAGCGGCCCCGTAATTGCTGTGCTACCGGGCAGCCGACGCTCGGAAATCGCGCTGATAGGGCCGACGTTTTTCGCCGCGATGGCGGTGATGCAGCAGCGCGAGCCGAGCGTTCGCTTCGTGATGCCGGCCGCGACGCCAGCGCTTCGCGCACTCTTGCAGCCGCTCGCCGACGCCCATCCGGGGCTTGCGCTGACACTCACCGACGGCGATGCGCAGCGCGCGATGACGGCTGCGGACGCAGTGCTCGTCAAGAGCGGGACGGTGACGCTTGAAGCGGCGCTTTTGAAAAAGCCGATGGTGATCTCGTACAAGGTGCCGTGGTTGACGGGCCAGATCATGAGGCGGCAGGGTTATCTGCCGTACGTCGGATTGCCGAATATCCTCGCGGGCCGGTTCGTGGTGCCGGAAATTCTGCAGCATTTCGCTACGCCCGAGGCGCTCGCCGACGCGACGCTCACTCAGTTGCATGACGAGGCGAATCGGCGCACGCTCACCGACGTGTTTACGCAGATGCATCACGGGTTGCGACGAAACACGGCGCAAAGAGCGACCGAGGCTGTCGAGCGCGTCATCGAAGGCAGGAAATTGCGCACATGACGGCAATCAGGAGCGACGCGCCGTGCCGGTGCGGTAGCCGCGCGGAAACTAAATCTGCTACGTAAGCGGCAATGAAAGCGATAACGAAAGCGATAACGAAAGCGAAGACAAAAAGGGCTACGGCGGGCACCGGCAAGACGGCCAAGACCGGACAGTCCGCGCTCGATTTCGACTCTGCGCTCGACATCGTCTGTGGTGTGGATGAGGCCGGGCGCGGACCGCTTGCGGGGCCCGTGGTGGCCGCCGCGGTCATTCTTGATCCGATGCGCCGCATTCGCGGGCTCGACGATTCGAAGGTGCTCAACGCAAAGACGCGCGAAGCGCTTTATGAAAAGATCATCGAGCGTTCGATTGCCTACTGCGTTGCCTCGGCGAGTGTCGACGAAATCGATACGCTCAACATTCTGCATGCCACGATGCTCGCAATGAAGCGAGCCGTCGAGGGTCTTGCCGTCACGCCGACACTCGTCAAGATTGACGGCAACCGCTGCCCCGTGCTGAGCGTGCGCAGCGAAGCCATCATTGGCGGCGACGCCCTGGTGCCGGCCATCTCGGCCGCATCGATCCTCGCAAAGGTCACGCGCGACCGTATGCTGGTCGAGATGCACACGCGCTTTCCGGCGTACGGGTTTGATTCGCACGCTGGCTACGGCACACCACGGCATCTCGCCGCGCTTCTCGAACACGGCCCGTGCGAGCATCACCGGCGCTCGTTCGCGCCGGTGCGCCAGGCTTACGAGCGGCTCGGCGTGCAGGTGACGCTGCCGCGAGGCATCGAAATCATCGCGCCCGCAACGCTGGAAGAGGCGCTCGAGTTCGTCGAGGCAGAGGCCGCCGAGTTTGCCGTGGCCAGCCAGGTCACCAACCACAATGCCGAGGTTGGCCTGTGAAGACGATCACCTCGCGCGACAACCCGCTCTACAAACGCCTGAAGGCGCTCGCCGGCTCGACGCACCAGCAACGAAAAAGCGGGCATGCGCTGCTTGAGGGCTTCCATCTGGCAAGCGCTTATCTCGACGTAGCGGGCCAGCCCGAGACCTGCATCGTGACCGACGAGGCGCTGCGGCACCCGGAGGCGCAAGCCATCGTCGGCCGCATCGACGCCGCGTGCGTGGTGACGCTGCCCGAGGCGCTTTTCGGACAGCTGTCGAACGTGGTCAATGGCGCCGGGCTGCTCTTCGTCGTGCCGAAGCTTGTGCAGCCGTTGCCGGAACGGATCGAGACGACCTGCGTGGTGCTTGACGGCGTGCAGGACGCCGGCAATGTCGGCTCGATTTTGCGCAGTGCGGCGGCGGCGGGCGTGAAGCACGTGTTCTGCGGTCCGGGGACGGCCTATGCGTGGTCGTCGAAAGTTCTGCGCTCGGGCATGGGGGCGCATTTTTTGCTCGACGTGCACGAGGATATCGAACCGCAGACGTTGATCGATCGTCTTGCGGTGCCCTCGGCCATAACCGATTCGCATGCTGATCGGGCGCTTTACGACGCAGATTTGTCGGGCCCGCTCGCCTGGGTGTTCGGCAACGAAGGGGCGGGCGTGTCGTCTGCCTGGCGCGCCGCAGTGGCGCACCGGCTGACGATTCCACAACCGGGCGGCATGGAGTCATTGAATGTGGCCGCCGCTGCGGCTGTCTGCCTTTTCGAGCAGTGCCGCCAACAGCGTCGCTGAGGCTGGGGCACCCCAATACGACAGGCCGGTCTGGCAAAGACCGGCGCAGTCTTCTCAATAAGCCGAACGGTCGAGCTTGATTTCCTGCAAGACTGTCGTCGCGATTTCTTCGATTGACTTGTGTGTCGAGGAAAGCCAGTTGATGCCTTCGCGCCGCATCATCACCTCCGCTTCGTTGATCTCGTAGCGGCAATTCTCGAGTGCAGCGTACTTGCTGCCGGGGCGTCGCTCATTGCGAATCTCCGAGAGTCGCTGCGCGTCGATCGAGAGACCGAACAGCTTATCTCGATGCTGCACGAGGGGCGTAGGCAGCTTGCCGCGCTCAAAGTCCTCGGGAATCAACGGATAGTTCGCCGCTTTTACGCCGTACTGCATGGCCAGATAAAGGCTCGTCGGTGTTTTGCCGCTGCGCGAGACGCCGATCAGAATGACGTCGGCATCGGCGAGGTTGCGGTTCGACTGGCCGTCGTCGTGCGCTAGTGAGAAATTGATGGCCTCAATGCGGTTCTTGTATTCCTCGGTGTCCGCGTTCTGGTGGCCGCGGCCCATCGCATGCGTCGACTTCATGTCGAGTTCCAGCTCGAGCGGCTCGACGAACTGCTGAAAGATATCTAGCACAAGCGCGTCCGAGTTCTTGACGATTGCGTTCGATGCGCTGTCGACGAGCGTTGTGAAGACGATGGGCCGGCGGCCGTCGAGGGCGACTGCTTCGCTGATCTTTTCGACCGTGGCATAGGCTTTGTCGACCGAATCGACGAACGGCACGCGCACGAGGCGGAATTTTTGATCGAACTGGGACAGGATCGAATGCGCGAAGGTTTCGGCAGTGATCCCTGTGCCGTCGGAGACGATGAATACGGTAGGCGGCATCAACAAAAGCTCGTAGGGCGTTGGTGGAGAGACGGGCGACGCGGCGATGGTTATGCGCGTCCGATGCGCGAGCGTGCTCGCCGACTGGACAGACGGGGCTGACGGTGCGGCCTGACACGCCGGGGCAACTGGGGCAACCCGGGGCGTTTGAGCGCGCCTTCGTTTATTCGCCGGTTCGCCCGCATCGATCGGCCTTATCCAGGCCGAAACGGTTCAATTATCGTGCGCCCGCCACCATTTGGCGAGCGGCACGGTAAAATAGCGACAACTTGTTGGATAAGCAATTGCAATCGGCATTGGCGAGCGATTGCTTCTCCAACAGGTTGTGCATGATTCGCTGCGGCCGGTAGTCATGGCTCGCGCGCCCAAGCCCGCATGCGCCGCCGAGAATTTCTTTCACACTTAGGGGCTTGTATGACTAACGCAGAAAACGTCGCGAAGGATCAGGCGTATGTAGTTCCGTTCGAACAGTTGCGAATGACCGACGTGGAGATCGTCGGTGGCAAGAATGCGTCGCTCGGCGAAATGATCAGCCAGCTGGCCGAGGCGGGCGTTCGCGTGCCCACCGGTTTCGCGACCACAGCGCTCGCCTTTCGCGATTTCCTTGCGCACAACAATCTGACCGAACGCATTGCCGCGCGTCTGGAATCGCTCGATATCGACGACGTCAAGGCGCTCGCGGCCGCGGGCAAGGAGATCCGGGAGTGGATCGTCGAGGCGCCGATGCAGTCGCGTCTTGAAGCCGAGATTCGCGCGCATTTCGATACGTTGCAAAACGGCTCGCCCGAGGAGCTCTCGTTCGCCGTGCGTTCTTCGGCTACGGCCGAAGACCTGCCCGATGCGTCGTTTGCGGGGCAGCAGGAATCCTACTTGAACGTGGTCGGCGTCGAAGAGGTGCTCGATCGCATGAAGCATGTGTTCGCGTCGCTCTATAACGATCGCGCAATCTCGTACCGCGTGCACAAGGGCTTCACGCATGCAGAAGTCGCGCTCTCGGCTGGCGTGCAGCGCATGGTGCGCTCGGACGTCGGCGCGGCGGGCGTGATGTTTACGCTCGACACCGAATCGGGCTTCAAGGATGCGGTCTTCATCACCTCGAGCTATGGCCTTGGCGAGACGGTTGTGCAGGGTGCGGTGAATCCCGACGAGTTCTACGTCTTCAAGACGACGCTTGCGCAGGGCAAGTATCCGATCATTCGCCGCTCGATCGGCTCGAAGCTGATCAAGATGGAGTTCACGAAGCCGGGCGAGGCGGGCCGCGTGAAGACGGTCGACGTGTCGCACGAGCAGCGCAACCGCTTCTCGATTACCGACGAAGACGTGATCGAGCTGGCCAAGTACGCGGTCATCATCGAGAAGCACTACCAGCGTCCGATGGACATCGAATGGGGCAAGGACGGCCGTGACGGCAAGATTTTCATTCTGCAGGCGCGACCGGAGACGGTAAAGAGCCAGAGCGCAGGCAAGATCGAGCAGCGCTTCAAGCTGAAGGGGCAGTCGGCGGTGCTCGCGACGGGCCGCGCGATCGGGCAAAAGATTGGGGCAGGGCGTGTGTGTGTGGTACACGATCCGTCGGAGATGGAACGCGTGCAACCCGGCGACGTCCTTGTCGCCGACATGACCGACCCTAACTGGGAACCGGTGATGAAGCGTGCCTCGGCGATCGTCACGAACCGTGGCGGCCGTACCTGCCATGCGGCGATCATCGCGCGCGAGCTCGGTGTGCCCGCCGTGGTTGGCTGCGGCGATGCGACCGATGCGCTGAAGGATGGCATGCTCGTCACGGTCTCGTGCGCCGAAGGCGACGAGGGCAAGA
>JAXDQB010000133.1:0-5524 GCA_034668065.1 Paraburkholderia sp. | reverse complement strand
GGTCCATTTCGGAATGGCGAACCGATTTACGCCGCAATACGAAATTCGATACGGATTCAAATTAACAAATTTTAAAAAAACTTTCACGCCGCAATAACGGATCCGCTACCTTCGAACCTCTATCATTTTATCTAACCGAGGCAACCCAATGCGCACATATTGTTTCGGTCAACGTGTAAAAATGTTCAAATCATGAGGATTACGAAATGAAACGTCTGTTAATTGCTGTTGCTCTTGTTGCCGGTAGTGCCTCGATTTCGGCTTTTGCGCAATCGTCGCAGCCGACCGCCATTGCCGCGCAAACCCAATCGAACGCCACATCGAGCGCCACTGGACAGTGGACTCCGCCGGATGGCTCGCCGGTCCAACAAAAGACGCGTGCGCAAGTTTATCAAGATCTAATCCACTCCGAAAAGGACGGCCAGATCGCCTATTTGAATTCGACTGTTTACGCGGGTTCGTGACTCGATACCAGGGCTACGGCTTCGTTAAAAAAACGAGGCCGCCCCAATGCAGCCGCGCCCTGGCGAACGTGGCGGCTGCGCCCCTGCAGCAGACGCGTCGGCGACAACTGCGTTGACCCGCTTCATTTGATGCTCACGGTACCCGCGGTCAATCATGACGGCGTGCCGCTCATCAAAGAGACACGCCCTTGCTTAGCATCACATCGGCGAACCCCGCGCCGATCACCCGCGGACTGCATCAGGAAAGGCGAGAGCAAAGCGAAGCGGAGCGTAGCTTCGGTTCGCTTTGCTCTTTTTACTTCTCCGACTTCAGCACTACCGAGAAAGTGACGGGCGCCGAACCTGCCAACACATTCAGATGCATGACGTTGCGTAATGCCTCGACGTCCTCCTGCAGCCCATAGTCCTTAAGGTTCACGATAATGGGTAAGCTCGTCGAGACCCGCAGTACCCCGGACGCGAGCTTGACGACATATAGGCTAGCGGTGAGCGGGTTACTGCGTCCACTGATCGTCAGTTGCCCCGTCAAGTCGACATTTTCCAGCACACCCACGCGCATCGCCTTGATCCGGTGCGCATCGACCGCCCCGGTGAAAACCGCTTTCGGGTTGTCAGCAACCTTGAAAAGCATCGCTTTCAACCGCTCGTTGCGCAGTGGAATGTTGGTCTCGACGCTTCCGAGTTCAACGTCGAACTCCAGTTTTCCGTTGTCACCAATCGTGCCGTCGATCTGCTTGAACGTCTGTACCTCTTCGATGGCTGCGACACCCGATGCTGCCGCTTTTGAGGTAACGAAATTGAACGTTGATCGGTTGTTGTCGATGCGCCACGCGGCATGAGCAGGCGATAGCGTGAGAGTCAAGGCAGCGGCAACTGCCGCATAGCTGATGGATTTTCGCACTGGAGCAATTTCCTATATCTGGTGGAGTGGGTACATGGCAAGCCAACCCACCATGCCATGACGGATTTGTCTTGACGCCCAATACGCTGGCTTCGAGGTCGTACGCTATATGTCGGTATGTTGCATCTATAGCGTGCTCGCGTACCCGCGAGCAGGACGGCGTGGATTATGAGCCACAGGAAATTTCGCAGTCCAATAAATTATGTTAAAGGCATCGATCGGGTACGCGGGCCGATTGTCTTCCGGTGCCCCGCCCCCCTGTGAATGCTGTCTTCGGTCACGACGAAGCCCGCAGCGGCCCGATCCCCGGCCTTACAAGGAGGAATAAAATGATGCTTTCCGTCTCTTCGACATTTTCTTCGACATAGGAAAGGTACTGCTCATGGCTGCGAAATATCGGATCGCCGTGGTTCCCGGTGACGGCATCGGCACGGAGGTGATGCCTGAAGGTCTGCGCGTGCTTGATGCCGCGTGCCGGCGCTTCGGCATCGAGCTCGCGTACGAGCACATCGAATGGGCGAGCTGCGACTACTACGAGAAGCACGGCCAGATGATGCCCGACGACTGGAAGGCTCAGCTTCTGCGCTGCGACGCGATTCTATTCGGCGCTGTGGGCTGGCCCGCGAAGGTGCCCGATCACATCTCGCTGTGGGGCTCGCTGATCAAGTTTCGTCGAGAGTTCGATCAATACGTCAATTTGAGGCCTGCCCGGCTCTTCGAAGGCGTGCCGGCACCGCTTGCGGGCCGCCGCGCCGGCGACATCGATTTCTGGATCGTGCGTGAAAACACCGAAGGTGAGTACTCTTCGGTGGGCGGTGTGATGTTCGAAGGCACCGAACGCGAATTCGTCGTGCAGCAATCGATCTTCACCCGGCACGGCAGCGAGCGCGTGCTGAAGTTCGCTTTTGACCTGGCCCAACGCCGTCAACGCAAAAAGATCACGGTGGCGACGAAGAGCAACGGTATCGCGATCAGCATGCCGTGGTGGGACAAGCGTGCGGAAGAAGTCGCCGCGGGGTACCCAGACGTGACGTGGGACAAGCAGCACATCGATATCCTTGCCGCCCGCTTCGTGCTGAATCCTGATCGGTTCGACGTCGTTGTCGCAACGAACCTCTTCGGTGACATCCTCTCCGATCTGGGTCCTGCCTGCACCGGGACGATTGGCCTTGCGCCCTCGGCAAACCTCAACCCCGATCGCAGGTTCCCGTCGCTATTCGAGCCCGTGCATGGCTCGGCGCCCGACATCGCGGGCAAGAACATCGCCAATCCCATCGCGATGATCTGGTCGGCAGCGATGATGCTCGATTTCCTTGGCCATCACACAGGCAAGGAGCGCGAAGCGCACGATGCGATCCTGACCGCCATCGAGGCCACGTTGAGAGACGGCCCGCGTACCGGCGATCTCGGCGGCAACGCTGCCACCGACGAAGTGGGTGCAGCCGTTGCCGCGTGTGTCGCGAAGCACTGAGCGAAACGCTTGCCCCATCCCTATTGCCACGACTCCGGCCGCCCGCCGAGCGAACTGCAGACGTCGACGGCGATCGCGCGCAGCTTCGCCTCGGAAATCGGCCCGGAGAGTGCATAGCCGAGGTGATCGCTGACCCAGTAAAAAGTCCGCCGGTCCCCGTCCCGCAAAAGCCGGAATGCCATCTCGTCGGTCGGCATGTGCGCGACATAGAGCGTAAGCCGTGCGCCCGTCCCGCTCTCGTACATCAATTGCGCGGCGGGCCCAGTTTCAGCCGGCAACAACCGGCCGCCCACGAGCGTGTAACCGTACTCCTGCAGCGAAGGAATTGAGAGCGGTCGGCCGAGCCGCTTCGAGAGCCAATTCGTCAAGTGGGCCCCATCTTTTGCGCTGACTTCGACCGGATGCCGCACCTCTGGAGCATAGACGGCGTAGGCGATGTCGGCATGGCGTGCAAATGCAGCCGGTTCGCGAACGCTCTCGAAAACGCGCGGCAACACGCTGGCGGCTGTCCCGCCGAGCGCGATGCCGGCGACCAGCCAACTCGCCGCGATAGCCATGCGCTTTACTCGCGAAACGCGCGCACGCACCACCACGAACGGCGGAGCCCTATTTTCCAGTTCGCCGACGAGTGCCTTGAGTGCCGCGTCCTGGGCTCGCCACGCAATGACGCGCGCCTTCGATTCGGGATCATGCTCGAGGGCAGCGCCGACAGAGTTGTGCGCCGCTTCGGGCAACTCGCCGTCGACAAATGCAGAAAGCGTCTGTAAGTCAAAGCGCTCTGAGGGATCGCGATCGGGTCGATCGGTATTCATTGCGTATGTCTCACTACCCTGAGCGTGGCCGGCGCGGAAACAGATTCCCCGCCAAGCAATGTCCGCATGTGCTCGCGAGCCCGCGACAACCGCGACATCACCGTGCCGATCGGCACCCCGAGCACCGACGACGCTTCCTGATACGTGAGTTCCTCGACGCCTACGAGCAGGAGCACTTCGCGCTGCTCGACCGGCAGGTGGTAGAGCGCTTGCTGCACGTCGCGCAGCACGAGACCGTCCACCTCAGCCCGCGGTGCCTCGAGGCTTCGCCAAGGTGCGCTTTCGTCGTCCACGGCAATCTCACGCCGCGCGCGCAGTTGGTCGATATAAAGGTTCCTGAGGATCGTGAACAGCCACGCGCGCAGATTGCTGCCGGCTCGAAACGCGGTGTGGCGCACAAGCGCCCGTTCCGCCGTATCCTGCACCAGATCGTCGGCCCACGCGGGGTCACCCGTCAACGCACGTGCATAGCGACGCAATTGCGGGAGCCCCGAAATCACTTCGGCTTCGTAACTCACGAGGACAACGCCCTCGGGGTGCGGACCACGCGTCAATAGCCTCCGCTGCTACCCGAGCTGCCTGAGCGATCCGAACTGCCCGAGTTGCCCGAGTTGCCCGACGACATCGTTCCGTCGGTAGAAGAGCAAGCCGTCGCCGACATCGACGACAGTGCGAGCACGAGGATGATGAAAACGGAAGAGACGCTTGCATGCGGCTTCATGGCGAACTCCTAACCGACGCCCCGCCAGATTCGCCTGCGTTCGCGCCGGACTGCTGATGATGAAAATCGGGTGCGTTTCCGATGTCCCCGCTCTCATGTCCCTTAACGTAGGCGCCGCGCCGTTTATTCCGTCAATCCGGCAGCCTTTTCCAAAAAACGGCCCGGGTTGGGGGAATCCCTACTCGCCAAACGCCGCCCACATATACGCACCAATCATGCCGTTCGGGGCGGGCGAGCCGGTCGTCGCCAGCGCAGTCGCGCTCACGTTCGTGTCCGGGAAATCCGGCAAATTGGTTTAAATGCAAGCATAGGTGGCGATCGACGGTGCAAAATCTGCACGCCGTACCGGCACAGTGCCCGGCGAGACACCATCCATCTAGCGCCGCGACGAGGCATCGGAAACGCTTCGGGAAATACGCCACCACGTGGCCATGCCGCTCGCCGGCAAATCCGGCAACGTGCCCACGTTTTTCGAAACGCTGCCGTAATAATCCGGCATCACGCTCAAATAACGCGCCGTGTTGATCAACGCAAGATAGTTACTCTTTCCAAATTCGAGCGTTGAATGGAAGTCTCCGTCCGGCACGACCCGCCCGGCAGCTTCCGTCCGAAGCTGCGCAGCACAGGCGACAAACCACGTCGAAGCACCCTGACTCGGCAGTTTTTCAGCCGTAATTGATCCGCGGTCGGCCGTGTTCATCATGAGCTGACGGTAGTGGCCGGTATAGTCGAACGTTTGGATTCGCACGCGATCTCCAAACGACACCACGTCGCCGCGCTTTTTCCCCATTCTCGAAACGGGAACGAATGTCCATATATAGTCGGAATTCGGGTATTGCCCCGGGGTGGCGACTTCGGTACGCAGCATCGTCGGACTGCGCTTACTGCTTGCGTGCCGAACGATCGCCAAAAAAACCGGATCGTCGCTTACGCAGCTTTCAAGGACGAATGGGTCACCGTAGCAAACTTTCTGGCTTTCGTATATTTCCGGCTTGCTTGTCTCGCTTTGAGTTTCAAAGAGCACGTCCATTTCCCCCCCCGTTTTGTCAACCGCAACGAATCTTCAAGACTGCTTTTCTATCGACAAACAACCTCCCTCCGCCGGCATGGCAACGCGGCGTCGAGGTGTTTAACATTAGTTATGAATGTACGTGG
>JAXDQB010000132.1:0-5038 GCA_034668065.1 Paraburkholderia sp. | reverse complement strand
GTTTTCGGGGCGATTGATTAAGTATCGGGTATCGGGTATCGGGTATCGGCTATCCGGTATCGGCTATCGGGGACGAAATGGGCCGCTGTCGGCTGAGGAGATTTGCGCGTCACCCGGCGAGCGTAGCCCGGTCGAAATAAAGCTGAGAAATGGCGGTGAAGCGAACGCCCTTGAGCGGCTTGCGCACGGCAATCAACTGGTCGAAGAAGTAAGGAATGATAACCGGCGTCTCATCGAGCAGCAGCGTTTCGATCCGCCGCGCAATCTGCTTTTGCGACGCAACGTCGAGCGCGCCGACGAACTGCGCGACGAGCAAGTCGTAATCGTTGTTCTTGAAGTGTGCGGCATTCCATGCGCCATTGCTTTTGAGCGGCGCATTGAGAAAGAGGTTCGGCACGCCACGGTGCCCATAGTCGGTGATGCCAAGCGCCGAGTCGAGCCAGTCCGATCTGCCGAACGTGCCGGCGCCATAATAGAGGCCTTGGGTTTCCACTTTCAACTGCAGGCGCGCGCCGACCGCCTTCGCAGCGTTTTGCACGACGACGGCTAGATCGGGAATCTCCATGAACTTTTCGGTCGTCAAGGTCGCGTCCAGCCCGTTCGGATGACCGGCTTGCGCGAGCAGTTGTTTTGCATGGTTCAGATCGATCCGACGTTGGGGAACGGACAGGTCGGACGAAGCGAACACCGGTGCGAACGGATGGTCGTTGCCGATGACCGCATGTCCCCTGAACAGTCCTTTCGACAGTCGATCTCGATCGAGCGAAAATGCGAGCGCCTGCCGTACCCGCTTGTCATTGAAGGGCGGTTGATCGCAACGCATATGGATCTGCCGATGCGCGCTCGACCGAACAGCTTGTATCGCGAACTCGTCGGGGTGATTGAGAATGCCCCCTCCGCCTTGTACGGTGAAGTCGGCCATCACGTCCGCTTGTCTGCCTTGCATCGCCAGAATCTGGGCTTGCTGGTCGGCATAGAACGTGAACTGGACACGTGAGGGCAGTGCCTTCTCGCCCCAATAGTCGGGATTCCTAACGAATGATGCGCCTGCTTTCGGCTCATAGCGCTCAAGCCTGAAGGGCCCGGTGCCAATAAACGTTTTCTCGTACCCGCCGGTGTAGTCGGCCGGAAGGATCACCGCGTTGTAATTGTCGGATGAGACGTAATAGGGAAAATTGCCGTTGGGCTCGTCCAGATGGAATGCAACGGTGGCGTTGTCGAGCGCACGGGCGCCGCCTTTCGAGAGCACCCCCTTGAGCATCGAGAGTGCCGCCGAGCCGCTTGCCGGGTCGGCGAGGCGGTCGAACGTGGCGACCACATCCTTGGCCGTGAACGGCTGGCCGTCATGAAACTTGACGTTGGGGCGCAGTTTGAAGGTCCATACGTCGCCCTTCGCGTTCGTCTGCCAGGACAGCGCAAGGGCGGGCTTGAGCGTGTTTTCCGCGCCTTCGTCGCCAACCAGAAACTCGCCCGTTTGCGCAACGAGCGCGAGGCCGGCCGGATCGGCGACCGTCAGCGGATCGGCTGCACCGGCCGGCGTCAGATGCGCGACGCGGATCGTGGCACGCGCACCTGCGCCCGCACTCGTGCCGGCTTGCGCGCAAGCGCGGCGCGGCAGCGCGATGCCGGCTGCCGCAAGCGCGATGCCAGAAAATCCCATCACGCTTGCATAGCGCAGCAATTCGCGGCGCGACAGGCGACGGGCGAGAAATTCGTCGATGGCATGGTTGCCGAGTTCGCCGGCATCGCGGCGCGCGGCGTCGAGCGGAAACGGCAAATCGAGAAGAGCTTTCATCGGGCGTTTTTCGGACGTTTTGTGGCCGTTTCTCGGTCAGTTCGGTCGCCGGGCTTGACGAGCCGCCAAGCCGCGGCGCCGTTACTTCGCTTTAAAGTTGATAACGGCATCGGCAATTTGCGCCGGGGCTTCCGCGTAATGCTTGAACTCCATCGTGTACGTCGCGCGGCCTTGCGTGAGCGAGCGCAGTGACGTCGAGTAGCCGAACATTTCGGCAAGCGGAACTTCAGCGCGTACCGCCTTGCCGCCCCCGCCGGCGATATCCTCCATTCCCTGCACGACGCCGCGCCGGCTCGACAAGTCGCCCATCACATTGCCCATGAACTCCTCGGGCGTCTCGACCTCGACGGCCATCACCGGCTCGAGCAGCACGGGCTTCGCGCGGCGCATCGCTTCTTTGAACGCCATCGAGCCGGCCATGCGAAATGCGTTTTCATTGGAGTCGACGTCGTGGTACGAACCGAACGTCAAGGTGACCTTTGTGTCGACGACGGGATAGCCCGCAAGCACCCCACTGGCCAACGTCTCCCTAATGCCCTTGTCGACGGCCGGAATGAATTCGCGCGGAATGACGCCGCCCTTGATGGCGTCCACGAATTCGTAGCCCGTGCCGGACGGCAGCGGTTCGAGCTTGATGACGGCGTGGCCGTACTGGCCGCGTCCGCCGGACTGCTTGATGAACTTGCCTTCGACGTCTTCGACCTTGTTGCGTATGGTTTCCCGATACGCAACCTGCGGCTTGCCAACTGTCGCTTCGACGCCGAATTCGCGCTTCATGCGTTCGACGAGGATTTCCAGGTGCAGCTCGCCCATACCCGAGATGATCGTCTGGCCCGATTCCTGGTCGGTCTTCACGCGGAACGACGGATCCTCCTGCGCGAGACGATTGAGCGCGATGGCCATCTTTTCCTGGTCGGCTTTCGTCTTGGGCTCGACCGCCTGCGAAATGACGGGCTCCGGGAAAATCATTTTTTCGAGGATGATCGGCTTGGCGGGATCGCAAAGCGTATCGCCCGTCGTCGCCTCCTTCAGGCCGACCGCCGCGGCGATATCCCCCGCATAGACTTCCTTGATCTCCTTGCGGTCGTTCGCATGCATCTGCAGGATGCGGCCGATGCGCTCCTTCTTGCCCTTCGTCGAATTGAGCACCGTGTCGCCCGAATTAACGAGGCCGGAGTAGACACGGAAGAAAATCAGCTGGCCGACGAAGGGGTCCGTCATGATCTTGAAGGCCAGTGCCGAGAACGGCTCGTCGTCGCTCGGATGGCGCTCGGCCTCACGGTCCTCTTGGTCGTGACCGAGAATGGCGGGCACGTCGACGGGCGAGGGTAAATAGTCGATCACCGCGTCGAGCATGGCCTGCACGCCCTTGTTTTTGAAGGCGCTGCCGCACAGCATCGGCACGATCTCGTTGGCGACCGTGCGCTTGCGCAGGCCAGCCTTGATCTCGGCCTCGGAGAGCGATGTGTGGTCTTCGAGATACTTTTCTAGCAGCGCCTCGCTCGCTTCGGCCGCGGCTTCGACCATCTTCTCGCGCCACTCCTCAGCGGTGGCAAGCAGTTCGGCCGGAATTTCGCGGTATTCGAATTTGACGCCCTGGCTTTCCTCATCCCAGATAATCGCCTTCATCTTGACCAGATCGATCACACCCTGAAAGTGGTCTTCCGCACCGACGGGAATCTGGATGGGCACTGCGACGCCTTTCAACCGTTCGGCAATCTGCCGCTGCACGCGGAAGAAATCGGCGCCGACGCGGTCCATTTTGTTGACGAACGCGATGCGCGGCACCTTGTACTTGTTCGCTTGCCGCCAGACGGTCTCCGACTGCGGCTGCACTCCGCCCACCGAATCGTAGACCATGCAGGCGCCGTCCAGCACGCGCATCGAGCGCTCCACCTCGATCGTGAAGTCGACGTGTCCCGGCGTATCGATGATGTTAATGCGGTGTTCCGCATAGTTGCCGGCCATGCCTTTCCAAAAGGCGGTCGTGGCGGCCGACGTGATCGTGATGCCGCGCTCCTGCTCTTGCTCCATCCAGTCCATGATCGCCGCGCCCTCGTGAACCTCGCCGATCTTGTGGCTCACGCCGGTGTAAAACAGGATGCGTTCGGTCGTTGTGGTTTTGCCGGCATCGATGTGAGCGCTGATGCCGATATTGCGGTAGCGCTCGATGGGAGTCTTTCGGGGCACGTCGATCTCCTTGCAAATGGGCGCCGCGCATGGGGCGGGCGTGATTGCCCGCGTTCACGCGTCGCATACATTTTCATTGCAAGGATAGCCCCTGGCGATGGCTTTTGCTGCGCCTTAGCGGAGAAGCGTTGCCGCGGCGGCATCCGCTTGCCCGATTACTGAGGCTGCGGCAGCCCCTGGATCTTCGTGCCGGGCGTGATGCCCTTTGACGAGAACCAGCCCTGGCTCATTTCGAGCGCATAAACGCCGTTATTGCGAGGGCAATGGTTGTTGGTCGTTTCCGCCTGCATCTCGTCGATGTCGGTGATGGTGCCGTCGGCACGCATAAAGGCGATCGACAGGGGAATCAGCGTGTTTTTCATCCAGAAGCAATGGACGGCGTTCTCGCCGAAGACGAAGAGCATGCCCTCGTTCGGTGCAAGCTCTGTGCGGTACATGAGCCCTTGCTCGCGATCGGCGTCGTTGGCGGCGACTGCGGCATCGATGACGAACATGCCTGCTGTGAGCTTCGCGCGCGGAAACTCGGACGGCTGCTTGGCGCCTGCCGGCATCTGCTGGGCGGCGGCGCTACCGGGCGCGAGCGCGGCGACGGAGAAGACGGCGACGGGTGAGGTAACTGCGGCGACTGTGGCGACGGCGGTGACGACTTGCGCCATCCACGAGCGAAGGGAAAATCCCACGACTAACTCCTTGCTGAAGAGACTCGCGCATGTTACGCGAGCGGCGCTTGCCAATGCAAAAAGGAAAGCAAACAAAACGCAAAAACAAAAAGGCAGGCGCCTTGCGGCCACCTGCCTTGAAACGCCGTAAAGAACGGCTTGTGCTGCGCTTGTTCTTGACTGCGTTTTTACAAAAACATTACATCTTGCCGGATGCAGCCTCGGGAGCCGATGCAGCCTTAGCAGCCTTCTTCGCGTGCATCTTCTTTGCGTGCATCTTCTTCGCAGGCTTCTTGGCCGACGAAGCAGCGGCCGGAGCCGCAGCTTCCGGAGCCGAAGATTGTGCAAAAGCAGCCGTTGCGAACAGGCCAGCAACCAGAGCGGCGATCAGTTT
>JAXDQB010000131.1:0-8213 GCA_034668065.1 Paraburkholderia sp. | reverse complement strand
TGTGCGCGCTGTCGACCTGCCCGGGCGGCGATCTGTCGGTGCCGATGTGGTGGCCGGACGCGCGCGACCCGCTGGAGGTATGCCGTCCGCTTGGCGTCGAGATTTACCGGCTCCTTCCGCAGATGCTGGAGGGATGGACCTCGCCGCCGGTCGCCGCGTACAAGGGTCAGCACGGGATGGCGTTGTCGCAGCCGCAGTGGAAGTGTGGATGTTGAGTTTGGTGGACGCCGCCCGCGCGCCGAGCGGTTAGAAGTGGTTGAGTTGCGCTTTTAACGATAGCGCCTCGGCGGTCTTCGCGCTTCGCACCATCGGCAGCGCGCTGCGACCGGCCGAGTTCGCCTTCACTGCCCTTCGCCATCAACCGCTTCCGTGAAGGCGGAATGGTTTCCAAAAATGACCTTGGATAGTCGTCCTACAGAATCGTTGAGCCGGTCTCAAGCAGGGACTTGAGGTTGACGACGAAATCGTCGACCGAAGTCAGCTGGTATCAGTCGCACGCTACGCTGTCGCTAGATCTGATTCAACGAAGGATGGAATGCCGCAAGCAAACGCGTCCGGCTGCGCGCAGCACATCACTTGCGGGGTTGGATGAGCGCCACCGCGAGACCCGCTCCTGCGAACGCGCACGCGGCGCAAACTAGCGCGACGGCCCGCAGCGCGTCAGCGATGGCGTCGGCCTCGGCCCGCGCCACGGGTGTCTGGGGCGGCGTATATGCATTGCTCGCTGCCGCCCCCGCTTTCGCGTCTGGCTCCAGCAACTGCCCGGTCTGGCGAGCGTCCTGAGGAACATGCAGTTCATCGAGCCGCGCCGACAGCGCCGCGTTGTGCGACCACAGGAACACGACGCCGAGGACTGCAATCGCCAACAGACTCGCCACGCGTGCAACGGCGTTGTTAATGCCGGATGCGACGCCTGCGCGGTCGCCCGGTACCGAGCCCATCACGGTCGTCGTGAGTGGCGCGACTGTAACGGTCATGCCGAGCCCGAGCACGGCGAGCGCAGGGAGAAATTCGGCCCAATAGCTGCCGCGCACGAACGGCAGCGCGAGCATCACAAGCCCGATTCCGGCGACGCCCGGGCCGGCGATCAACAGGACCCGTGAACCGAAGCGGCTCGTTAGGCCACCGGTGAAGCGCGACAACAAGCCGATGGTGACCGGCACCGGCAGCAGCGCCGCGCCCGCTTCGGTTGCGGTGTAGCCGTGTGCGCGGATCAGCGTGAACGGCAGGAAGAACAGTGCGCCGCCCAGACCGAAGTAGAGCAGCAGGGTGACGAGATTTGCGCCGGTGAAATCGCGCGAGTGGAACACGTCGAGCGGCATCATGGGTTGACGGCTGTTCGCTTCGATCGCCACGAATGCGACCAGCACGAGCGCGCCGACGCCGATCGCGCACTGCACGAGCGGATGCGCGAAGCCAAGCGCCGACGCCTGGGTCAGGCCATAGGTAAGGGCTGCGAGCCCAGCCGCCGCGGTCAGTGCGCCGGGCCAGTCCAACTGTTGAGGCGCATCGAGCTTGTGGCTGTTCGGCACCGATGAAATCGCGAGCGCAATCGTCACCGCTGCAAGCGGGACGTTGAGGAAGAAGATCGCGCGCCACGACAACGCGTCGACGAGAAAGCCGCCCGCCACCGGTCCCACCGCCGAAGTGATCGCGCCGACGCCCGCCCAGGTGCCGATTGCCCGTCCGCGCGCTTCGCCTTCGAATACGGCGCCGATAATCGCGAGACTGCTGGGTACGAGGAGCGCCGCGCCAATGCCCTGCACCGCGCGCGCGGCGATCAGCGAACCCGCGTTCGGCGCGAGACCGCAAGCGGCCGACGCCAGCGTAAAGACCATGATGCCCGCGATGAACACCGTACGGCGGCCCAGCTTGTCGCCCATTGATCCGCCCACCAGCACTAGGGACCCGAGAAAGAGCAGGTAGGCGTTGACGATCCATTGCATTGCCGCGACACCCGCACCGAGCTCGCTCTGAATGGCTGGCAGCGATACATTGACGACGGATCCGTCGATGAACGCCATGCTCGAGCCGAGGATCGTCGCGGCGAGCGCAAGACGCTTGCGCCGGCACGGGCGATCGACCACGGTGGGCTGCGTGCGGATGACGAGCTCGTCGCACGGGCTCGCTTGCGCAGCGACGATGTGCGCGGTCTCTTGGTGGGAATTGAGAAGATCCGGGTTGGCCAAGCCTGCTCCCCTGCTGGTCGATGGTGACGAGCGTAGAGAGAGTACGCTGCTGCTACCGTCCTGGTACCCACAGCCTACCCCCTCTCACCTGGGATACGCAATGACTTCTCCTTCGACAGAGAGCCGAACGCGAGCACCCAGTGGCGGAACCCGATAACCCGGCACACGCGCGCGTATTTCGGTTCCGGTCGATTGATTCGAAACCCGGACAAGACGCAAGGCCAGCGTCGCGTCGTGCCCATAAAAGGTGATCTCTTCGACGGTGGCATCGACCGCGTCGTCATAAGCGTGGGTGCCGTGATCGACAAGGGCAACCCGAACCTGCTCCGGACGAACCATCACGTCGACCGCTCCCGCCCTCACCGGGACGGCCAGTTTCAGTCGCCCCAACTCGCAAATCACACCGCCATTCGCAGCGCTTCCCGGTAACAGTACCGCCTCGCCGATGAATGCGGCGAGTTCGCGTGAAATCGGCCGCCGATACAGCGTATCCGGGGTGGCCGTCTGGATCATTCGCCCCCCCCATAGCACGGCGACTTCGTGCCCCATCGAAAGCGCTTCCGACTGATCGTGCGTGACCAGCACGGCAGTAGCGCCCGCATGTGCCAGCGCGTTCGCAACGGCCTGCCTCGTTTCCGCACGCAGCGCGGCATCCAGCGAAGAAAAGGGTTCGTCGAGCATGACCAGCATGGGCGACGGAGCAAGTGCGCGCGCGAGCGCGACGCGCTGCTGCTGCCCGCCCGATAATTCTTGAGGCGGTCTTTCGGCATGCCACGCTGGCAGCCCGACCAGTTCAAGCAGTTCCGCGACGCGATGACGAGCCCGGCGTTGCGCGTAAGACAGACCAAATACGATGTTCTGCGCGACCGACAGGTGCGGAAACAGCGAGCCCTCCTGCGAGACGTAGCCGATGCGACGTGCCTCGGCCCGCACGTGCACGCCCTCGCCTGCGATACACCGGCCATCGACCATCACGGTGCCGCGGTCTGCATGCTCGAAGCCGCATACCGTGCGTAGTAGCGTTGTCTTGCCGCTTCCCGAGGGCCCCAACAGTGCCAGCAGCGCACCGCTATTCACCGAAAGATCGACACCCGACAGCACGGGGCGACCATTGAACGCCTTCCATAGGCCCCGTATAGAAAGATTGCTCATATTAGTCTCCCGGCATCGCAATGCCGCCCCCATTGTGGTCGTTCAATCGTCCTCAACAGGCAAAGCAGAGCGGCCGAGCGTGGCGAAAAGCAACGCTGACGCGCCGAGCGAAATAGCCACGAGAAGCGCCGCGTAGGGTGCCGCAGCTGCGAAAGCGAGCGTCGCCGTATCGCTCCACACTTGCGTGGCAAGGGTGTGCGTGTCGAGGGGCGAGAGCAGCAGCGTCGCATTGAGTTCCGTGACGACCGAAATGAACACCATTGTGGCAGCCGCACCGAGACCGGAACTCACGAGCGGAAGCAACACGCGGCGCAAGATTGGCAACCATCCGAGGCCCAAAGAACGCGCAATTTCATCCAGTCTCGGCGGCACCTGAGCCAATGCCGCGCGCACACTGACGAGTGCGAGCGGCAGGCACAGAATCGCATACGCGACGATGAGCAGCGCTGTGCTTTGATAGAGCGGCCTGAGCGCACGAACGGCGAGCGATACCAACGCAAGCGCGATGACGAGACCCGGAACGCCTTGAGCAAGGAAGACGATCCGCTCGAGCACAATGCCGAGCCGCCCGGGATAGCGCACGAGCAAAAAAGCAAGCGGCAGTGCAAGCGTTGTCGTGACAAGCGCCGCGGCGAGCCCGAAGCCAAAAGAGGCGCTCGCTGCACGAAGAAGCAGTGCTGGCGAGACCCCGATTGGTGTCGTCGCCGCAGCTCCATGCTGAGTCAGCCAGTAGCCGATCATTCCAAGCGGCACTCCCAACGTCAGACTGCTTAGGAGTGCAAAACAGATGGCGACGCACCAGCGCCAGTTTCCCAGCGGGTAACGAGGCAATGCACGCCGCGTTCCGCGATCGACCCGTGCATAGCGCGCCACGCCTCGCACGCGAAATTCCAATGCAACGCATAGCAGGCAGAGCGCGATCAATACGCACGCAAGTACCGCGGCGCCACTGCCGTCGAAGCTCGTGCGGTATTCGGCATAAATCTCTGTGGTGAATGTGCGAAAGCGCAAAAGCGAGAATGCGCCGAACTCGGACATCACTCCGAGCGCAACCAGCAGCATGCCGCCGAGCAACGCCGGCCGAAGCTGCGGCAGAATCACTCTCGTTAAAACCACGACGCGCCCACAACCGAGCGAGCGGGCGCTCTCTTCAAGCGCCGGGTCCATTCCGCGCAGCGCCGCCGCCACCGGCAAATAGACGAGCGGGAAATAGGTCGACGTAACAACCAGCAAGGCGCCGGCAAAGTCCTGCAGATCGAGGCTCAACGACACCCACGCGTAGCTCGTGATGAACGGCGGCATCGCGAGTGGCGCAACCGTCAGCACCGCCCACACGCGACGCCCGGGCAGCGCGGTACGCTCCACGAACCATGCGGCAGCGGTACCGATAACGGCGGCCGCGAGCGTTGCCATGACCGTGATCAGCAGCGTATTGGCCAGCAGCTCGCCGACGAGCGGCCGCATGAGCAGGTCGGCCGCATTGTCAAAGCCGAAGCTTGCCGCATGCCAAGCAGTGAAGGCGAGCGGCAACAGCACGAGCAGCGCGGCAAATACCGCGGCCAACAATAGCAGGCGCGGAGCACGCGCACGCGGGGCCCCTGCCGGTGCAGAAGACTGATCGGACACGGAAACCACGGTTTCGCTGCCTACAGCAGACCCGCCTCGCGCAACAACTTGGCGGCCTGGCTATCGTCGCCGAGCTGCTCGATCGAAAGCGCTGGCGGGTCCAACTCATTGAACGGCTTGAGCAGCGGATCCGGCGCGACGCCCTCGTGCAGCGGGTATTCGAAGCCGATGTGGCTCTGCGCCATCAATGATTGCGCGCGTTGACCGACGAGATACGCGAGGAAGCGCTGAGCGGCCCCGGGGTGGTGGGCGGCTTTCAACACGGCCGCGCCCGACACGTTGACAAGCGCCCCGATATCGCCGTGGCCGAAGTGATGGATCGCGCTGCGCATCTTGTTCGCGCCAATCTCCGCGTAGAGCCGGTCCCAATAGTAGTTATTGACGATACCAGTCTCAACCGCGCCGCGATTGACGGCCGTGACCACGCCCTCTTCGTCGTCGAAGATCTGGGCGTTCACCTTTAGCCCTTTGAGCCAAGCCAGCGTCTGCACCCGTCCCTTCGCCGCAAGCACGCCGCTCACAAGCGGCAGGAAATCCGCATCGCTTGGCGCAACGCCCACCCGCCCCCTCCATTCCGGCTTCGCGAGGTCCATCAGCGAGGCTGGCAGGTGGGTCGGTTGAATCTTCGCGGTGTTGTACGCAAGCGCGTTTTCACGCGCGAACACACCCACCCACTTGCCGCTCGGTGAACTAAAGCGCTTGGGCACCGCGGCGAGCGTTCCCGCATCGACAGCGCTCAACAGGCCCTTTTCCTCCAGGAGCATCAGTTCCGGGGAATTTTCGGTGAAATAGACATCGGCTGGAGTCGCCTCGCCTTCCGCAACAATCTGCGCGGCGAGCGCCGGGCCTTCGCCGTTGCGGATTCTCACCGCAATGCCCGTCTCCTCTTCGAAGTTTTTTGCGAGCTGACTGACGAGTTGCTCGTGCTGCGCGTTATAGAGCGTGATCGTTTCAGCCCGCGCGAGGCCGGACAAAGTGCCGAGCACGGCGAGGAAGAGGCTGGCGATGCGTGCCGCAACCAGTAAGCGAATTCCCGATTGTTTCATTGTCGAGTCTTCCTTGAAATGGCTATTGAGCCGCATGAAGGGACCGATGTTGCTCTCACGCTCGCCAGATAGTGGCACACGCCGAAAAGACGGTGATTATGGCAATTCTGTCTAGAACGCAATATTGGTACGCACACCGACGACAAAGGTATTGCGTAACGCTTTCGACGGATCGGCAGGATTTTGCCCGCCACCTGCGTTGAACGTGTATTGCAAGTCGCCCTGCAGCTGCCACCAGGGGGTCACTTGATACTGATAAGTCGCTTCGATGGCCGTTTCGCTGCCGCGCACCCTGTTCCCGCTGTCCACATCAAGGCCGCGCGCATGGCTACCGACCTTGATATAGGCAAAGCCAAGCCCGACGCTATCGTTCTCGCGCCCCAGGAACGGCGCCTTCATCACAATGCCGGCGTTCGCACTGAAGCTGACCAGATTTCGGTCGCCCGGTGCGCCCATGATGCGTGCGAAGACACCAATGCTCCTTGGCTCGCCAGGGTTCGGGCGCCAGACCATCTGATCGGCCACGGCATAGAAACTGTAGTCTCCGTGGGTTCGCCGAGCGATGTTCGTCGATGCCCGGTCGGCAAGCGAGCGGCCCGAGTTGTCATAACGCAGATCATTGAATGCCTCATCGTTGTACCAGACGCCGATTTTGTAGCTACCGGGCAGGCCGCTGCGATATTTGCCGAAATGCGCCTCGCCTTCTGCGGGCTGATTGATCGAATACTGCAGCTCGCCGATGAAGAGCGCGCCGTTGCGCAAATTGAAGTTGGTGCCGCTCAGGTTCCCCGGATCATTACCAATCGGATCGCCGTCGAACACGCCGGCAAGCGCGGTGAGCGACTGCGAAATCTGCGCCCTCGCGCGAACACCTAGTGCGGACAGCGGATAAGCAGGGCCCCCGTTCGGCATGTCGTACGACGGCACACCCGGCCAGCCGAACATGGTGTTTACGAAAGTCGCCGCATACGGGCTGAACATGAACTCCTGATCAACGCTTTGCTGACCGATCTTGAGGTCGACACGCTTGTTCAAGACCTCCTGCTGGTACCACAGCTCCCAAAGACGGGTGGTATTTTGCGCTTCGATTCCGCTCGCCGTGTTGAGCGTGCCGAGGTAGTGCTCGCTCAGGTTGCGCCCATGGATCTGCAAGGCACTGATGTTGAACGTTCCACCCGGCAAGCCAAACGCCTTTTGCGTATCGAGGCCGAACGTCATCGTCGTCAATCCCTTGTAGGTGCCACCCCGGCCGAGGCCGCCGCGCAGGTTCGCAAGGTATTCGCTGGTTTCCATGATGCCGAGGGTCACCCCGTACTTGCCGAGCCACGGACGTAGCCCTCCAATGTCACCCAAGAGACTTTGCCTCCCCCAGATATCGCTCGATTCGCGCGTTCGCCGGGTCTCAATGTTGATCTCGGCTTCAGAGGTTTCCGGTGATGCATCGGGTGTCGCAGTGGCAGCCGCTGTCGACGAGACACAGGCGCCCCACAAAATAACGCTGCAGCAGGCGAATCGGCGCCGTGAAGACGCGAGCCTTTGGCATCGGGAAAATGATGCAAACGTCATCGAACTTCCTTGTTATTAGTCGAATATGGGCGAAAATCCGAACCGGCTAGCGTCCGGCCGACTATGCAGTTCGGATGGACGCGATTGTACCCAATGACAATGGAAGCATCAACGGAAATACGAATCGTTCGCATTCCGCTTAGTTGAACGACGGAGATCGCAGGCTCTTTCGACTCGGGGGCTTCCGAGCGCGGTTTCGGCGCAGCCACGCTTGGCCACATCTCTTGGTCACACACTGCTTGGGTTCGGGAACACACCTCAATTAGCGAACAGGCGTGCCGACACTGACAAATTCCGCATGAATGGTCATATGGACGTCGTCGCCGACCGCGGTGGACCACGCCGACAAGCCGAACGTTGCACGGCTGAAGTGGCCGTCTGCGGCGAACGATAACGCATCACCTTCGGAAACCGCATGGTCCGGGCGGCGCTCGAAGGTCACGAGCAACGTAATTGGCCGCGTCGTTCCGCGAATGGTCAGATCCCCAGTCAGAAAGCCCGTATCCTCGGTCGTCCTGGCAAAGCCCGTACTGGAAAACCGAATGCTCGGGTAATGTGCCACGTCGAGCAGCGCGCCGCTCTTCACGAAAGGCGTGGCGAACGGCTTATTCGCATCCAGGCTGGTGGCATCTAT
>JAXDQB010000130.1:0-4104 GCA_034668065.1 Paraburkholderia sp. | reverse complement strand
TTTTAAAAAACGACGCCTTATCATGATCGAGCTCGATATAAATGTTCCCAAGAAAGAAGCCAGTCAGCACCTGATGCCGAGGATTCATGCCATAGAGCCACATTCTTATGAATCATACATCAAAGATGCTTCTAATCTTGCGGGTGTGTCGCCAGATATATCTCGGATAACAAATGAATTAATAAACGATAAACCAAAGTCCGTCGCAAATCGGCTGTTTGCACGTTTGCTCGATGAAATAGAATCTGATCTATCCAATCCGCAAATTGGGATCGCCGCGGTGGACATACCGGAAAGCTCAAGCTATAACTTGACGGACAACGCATTTTGGGGTGTTGCATTATCGCTTGCCCTCGGCTCGAACATCTTTTCGTTAGGTCAAGACCGCATCAATAGCACCCCCTACACCGCGTACGCCGCGTCATATCGAAAATCGAAAGGCTTGACCGACCTCGGGCTTCAACCCGTAGCTCCAGAAACGAAACTTGGCTTCCATACTGATGGGGTGCTGATCGGCGACAAGGTATCTATGCCGATCAATATCATGCTTTACAACGTCAGCATCGAATATCGAAAGCCAGGTAACTTTTACTGGGTTCCATTTTCAATGTGGGCCGAGAGGGACGCTTATGTGAAACGAGTTGGGCTTGACAGAATATACAACATCAAAGTCACCCCCAGCGTTTATGAAATAGATGAAAATCACCTAGAAATAGTATCCCCGCAACAAGTGACAGCGCCGATCTTCGTCTCTACCGAGTCCTTCGGGGTCACCATCTATTTAAATGGCGATGTCATCTACGATTCTGATTTTGATTTAAGCACGATAGAAGATCTACGGTGTTCACTCGCAGCTAACGGGATCCGGTTTTCCGTACCGCAAAAGACGCGTCGCCTCATCTTCGTACGCAATGTGCTGGGAGCCCATGCGCGGGACATCTTCGAAGAGCCCAATTCTGATGCTCCGTTCACGCGCATTTTCTTGAGATCCGTTGATGACAATTGCATTGAGCTAAACAGCAGGAGCGTAACGAAGAGCGGCGACCAATGACCAATGATGCAGTCGATGTCGAATTTCCACAGCAGGCCTCGTCAGCACGCAACCTGCCTATTGGGCTCTTCGCAGGGCTAGCTGCAGTAAACTTCTTCAGGATTGGCTATCAATTGGTCGTGGCTGCGTGGTCGGCGGTGCAGATCACTGGGCGCGCTGACGCGGCCGCAACGATTTTGTTGATTTCGACCGTAGCCAACCTCGTCCTTTCGCCGATTCTTGGAGCAATGGTCGACTTCTTCGCCAATAAAAAGGCAATGCTTCTCTTCGGCCATTTCGGCATTGCTCTTGCCGGAGGGATTCCGCTTCTTGCGGAAACGATGCTAACCGGTCACGCAACGTTTGAGGGTATCGCCGTCGCCGTGGTTTTTGTTACCGTGTTCAGCGTGGTCGTAGGCGGTGCGATGGATTACTTCCTGAAGACTTACCTTCCTCAGTCCGAACGACCGCGACATCTGGCTATGCTGAATTCGACCACGCAGATCGCGCTGATTCTCGGCACAGCGTTCGGTGGTCTGATCGTTTCTCAAGGCGATTGCAGCCATGCCTTCCTTGTCATTTCAATTTGCGGGGCGGTCTTGGCCGGACTTGGCTGGTGGGCGCTCCCTACCCTGAACGTTGCGCGCGATGACGCTCAATCTACGTGGAAACGCGGAATTCTTTCTGCGGGGCCGATGCTCTATCTGAAGCACCGCCGATTGTTTTCGATTGCAAGTTGTGCTGCGCTGGCGTTTTCGATCGGGCAGATCACGAACACGTTGCTGCCGGCGCTCATTGGCGTCTATCTCCGTGGCACTAGCGTCAGCTATTCGATGATTGAGGCAGCGTGGTCGGTCGGCGCGCTTCTCGTTGCCCTATGGCTCGCGAAGTTTGCGGTGAATTCCCCGAGTTCGATTCGCCGGGATTTCATCATGGTCGCAGGAATGGCGGGCGTTCTTGCAACAGTCCCATTTCTTTCCGCTTTCCCGGCTCTACTATCAACGCATTTTGTTCTTGGCGCGGGTTTTGCCCTGGTTCGCATTCGCAGCGAGACGCGATTTCTAGCTGAGTGTCCGAGGCATTTGCTCGGCCGCTTTCGTGCCAACAGCTTGTTCATGACGAGCAGCGTCGGATTGCTGATCTTTGCTACGCCGACTCTATACGGTAGCGCCTCTGTCGCCGATCTCTATATTGTGATGGCTGGCGCTGTGGCTGTTTCGGCGATCGGCTTGCTCGTGGCGATGAAGCACAGCCGTGGTACGTAGGCGTTGTCAGCGCGGCGGACGACGTCTGCAATGCAACGAGGTGTGAATCGACCCGGGTTCTCAGCCGGGACCGTCCCGCACGCGGGCGGCCGCACGGTCGCGCTATGTGGCGCGGCTATAATGGTCAACCATGACCCCCCATCACCAGTCGTTTCATGTCGCCGTCGTCGGCGGCGGGCTCGTTGGCAAGAGTGCGGCGCTCGCGCTCGCGCAAGCCGGCCTGCGCGTCGCGCTGATCGCGCAGCTGGCCGCGCCGCGTCCGGCCGACGTGCGCTTTGACGCGCGCATCTATGCGCTTTCCGCCAGTTCGCAGGCGCTTCTCGAGCGCTTGCGAATCTGGCAGGCGCTCGATCGCGATCGCCTTTCGCCCGTCTACGACATGCGCGTCTACGGCGACGCGCTGGCCGAACTGCATTTCTCCGCCTTTCAGGCCGCGGTGCCGCAGCTCGCGTGGATCGCCGAATCCTCGCTGATCGAGCACGCGCTCGATGCGGCGCTGCGCTTTCAGCCTCAAGTCGCGTGGCTCAACACGCGCGCTCAAGGGCTCGACGTGAAAGAGGGCGCCGCGGCGCTCGCGCTCGCTAGCGGTCAGGTGATCGAGGCCGATCTGATCGTCGGCGCGGACGGCGCCCATTCTTGGGTGCGTGCGCAGATGGGCGCCGAAGTGAAGCGGCGCGACTACCGGCAAACCGGCGTGGTCGCAAACTTCAAGGTAGAAAAGCCGCACGGTGAAACAGCGTATCAATGGTTCATCGGCCAGGAGGTCCTCGCCTTGTTGCCGCTGCCGGACAACCACGTGTCGCTCGTGTGGTCGGCACAGACCGATCACGCGCGCGAGCTGATCGCGCTTGCTCCCGCTGAGCTGGAAGCGGCGGTCGAGCGCGCGACGCACGGCCGGCTCGGTGCGCTCGAAAGCGTTGGCCCCGCGCACGGCTTTCCGCTCGCGCTGCAGCGCGTCGACCGGCTCATCGCGCCGCGCGTTGCGCTCGTCGGTGACGCTGCGCACTTGATTCACCCGCTTGCGGGCCAGGGGATGAACCTCGGCTTGCGCGACGTCGCATCGCTCGTCGACGTGCTTACGCACAAGGAGCCGTTCCGCGATCTCGGCGACGCCGTGCTGCTGCGCCGGTACGAGCGCTCGCGCCGCGAGGATATCGGTGGGCTGACGCTCGCCACCGACGGCCTGCAGCGGCTGTTTTCCGTTCCCGGTATGCTGGCGCGTACGGTCCGCAATGCGGGTATGGCGCTCGTCGGGGCGCAACCGCTCGTAAAGCGCTGGCTCGTGTCGGCGGCGCTCGGCTAGCTGTGGCGAGACGGGAGCAAGACCGGAGCAAGACGGGAGCAAGAGGAGCGCGGCCCGTCGCGCAAATTTGTTTTCACGCGCCGCGCGTCAATGCGTGCGGCACATCATTGATGAAGGATTTCGACATCATGCCCACCATCTTGCGTCATGCCGCCTTGGCGGTCTTCGCAGCCGTGCTGACAATCGGTTGCTCTGCGCATGCCGATCAGACGACTGACCAGCTGAAGGCGACGCTGGAAGCGCGCCTGCCAGACGTGGAAATCAAGGGCATCGCGAAGGCGCCGATCCCGGGGCTCTACGAGGTGAACCTCGGTACGCAGATTCTTTATAGCGACGCCAAAGGCAATTATGTGCTCGTCGGCGAACTGCTCGATACGAAGTCGCGCACGAACCTGACCGAAGCGCGCCTCTCCGAGTTGAACAAGGTCGACTTCGCGAGCCTGCCGCTTGGCGATGCCGTCAAGGTGGTGAAGGGCAACGGCAGCCGCAAGATGGTCGTCTTCTCT
>JAXDQB010000129.1:0-8959 GCA_034668065.1 Paraburkholderia sp. | reverse complement strand
GGCGCTTACGTGCTGCCTATGCCTGAAGGACATCACATGAAGCGTGTCCTGTACCGGCAGATGAAGCGGGCTCGCGTGGAGATCACGAATCGCGTCGTTGTGACGCGCGTATTGACGGGGCCGGACGGTTCAGTCGCAGGCATCATGGGTTTTGACTGCCGCACCGCGGACCTATACGTGATACGCGCGAAGGCTGTCATTCTTTGCACAGGCGCGGCCGGCCGCTTGGGACTGCCTGCATCGGGGTATCTGTTCGGCACCTATGAAAATCCGACGAACTGCGGTGACGGACATGCGATGGCGTTGCATGCCGGTGCCGAGCTCGCCAACCTCGAGTGCTTTCAGATCAATCCGTTGATCAAAGACTACAACGGCCCAGCATGTGCGTACGTGACCGGGCCATTCGGCGGCTTTACGTCGAACGCGCGCGGCGAACGCTTTATCGAGTGCGATTACTGGAGCGGCCAGATGATGCTCGAGTTCTTCAACGAACTCGAAGGCGGCCGCGGTCCGGTCTTTCTCAAGATGGATCACCTGGCGGAAGAAACGATCTCGGAAATTGAGACCATTCTGCACACGAATGAGCGTCCGAGCCGAGGGCGCTTTCATGAGCGTCGCAATACAGACTATCGCCGTGACATGGTCGAGATGCATATTTCGGAGATCGGCTTTTGCAGCGGTCACAGCGCATCGGGCATCTACATCAACGAAGACGGCGCGACCACCGTGCCCGGCCTCTATGCGGCGGGCGACTGCGCGAGTGTGCCGCACAACTACATGCTGGGTGCCTTCGTCTACGGCAAGGTTTGCGGCGCAAACGCCGCCGCACATTGCGAAGGGCGCGATTTCAGCACCGTCGACAAAGATTTCGTGGAGCAAGAAGGGGCGCGGATCCACGCACCGCTTTTGCGCACCGAAGGGCTCACCCCATGGCAGGTCGAGTACAAGACACGTCGGATCGTCAACGATTACCTGCAGCCTCCGAAGGTCACCCGCAAGATGGAAATCGGACTGCAGCGGCTCGACGAGATCCGCGAAGACCTCGAGAACATGTCCGCTGCCGACCCTCACGAGCTGATGCGAGCGATGGAGGCGTACACGATCCGGGACTGCGGCGAAATGGCTGCAAGAGCGTCGCTGTTCCGCACAGAAAGCCGCTGGGGGCTATATCACCTGCGTGCGGATTTTCCAGAGCGCAACGATGGCGACTGGTTCTGCCATTCCGCACTGAAGCTCGACGCGAATCGAAACATGACGCTGCGCAAGCGTGAAGTCGACCCGTTTGTGATTCCGATCGACGACGAAGAGCGCGAAGCGTATCAGCGGCTGCGCGTCAGCATGCCCGCACAAGCGGCTTAAGTACTGCTCTATTTTTTTCGGGATTACATTATGACCATCGCACTCAACCGTACCCAGGCGCCCGTCGTTGTCGATGAAAGCAAGTGCATCGCGGAGAAGGGCTGTACCGTGTGCATCGACGTGTGTCCGCTCGACGTGCTGGCAATCGATCTTTCGAAGAACAAGGCGTTCATGAAGTTCGATGAATGCTGGTATTGCTTGCCTTGCGAGCAGGACTGTCCGACCGGAGCAGTGCACGTGAACATTCCGTATTTGGTTCGCTAAGAGGTGCGGGGATGAACTATCCAAATGGGATCACAAGTCGCCTGTCGGACCCGGACGCGACAGTGCGCCGCCTTGCTGTGCTGGACCTTCCCTATTCCGATGAAGACGACATCGCACCGCTTCTGGTGACTGCGCTAGCGGATCCGGACGCAGGGGTGCGGGCAGAAGCGGCAAAGGCGCTCGAAGGCTACGAAGACGACGAATCGGTCGAGGCGTTGGCGGCCTGTCTGGCCGACCCCGAAGGGGTGGTGCGTGCGGCGGCCGGCGACACGCTTGCCGAGTTGAAATTGCCTGGCTGCGGCCGACATCTACTTCCCTATCTGTCGAACCCCAGCGCAGATACGGTGATGCGCGCGTTGAGAGCGCTGCGAGCGCTGCGCGTGCCCGAGGCACTCGATCCGGCCCTGCATCTGCTTTCGCATGAGGACGCTTCGGTGAGAAAGGAAGCCGCTGGGGTGCTGGGTTACCTCAAACATGCGGGTGCCATCGCCGACCTTGCGCAAGCTGCGATGCACGACGCCGACGGCGAAGTCCGGCGCGTTGCGATCGGCGCGCTGGGTTTCGCCGACGAGGTGAGCACGCTGCCCGCACTGATACGTGCACTGAAGGACGAATTATGGATGGTGCGTGAAGAAGCGGCGCAAACCATCGGCAAGCTGCGCGGCAAACCGGCGACGGAGCAGCTTATTGACCTGCTCGACGACGCGTTCTGGCAGGTACGGCTCAAAGCAGTGCGAAGCCTTGGTTTGATCAAGGCGACAGAGGCCGTCATGCCGATTGCCGGGCAATTGCTGCACGAGGTGGGCAATCTGCGCAAAGAAGCGGTCATCGCATTGGGCGAGATTGGCGATCCGGCGGCAATTCCAGCACTTGAAGCCGCGGGTGGAGACCCCGATCCGGACGTGCGCAAGCTGTCTAAACTCGCGCTCACCTCCATCCAGTTGAACTCGCGGGGGCAAGCATGACCTACGTCGTGACCGAGAACTGTATTCGCTGCAAGTACACCGATTGCGTCGATGTATGTCCTGTCGATTGTTTCCATGAGGGCGAGCGATTTCTGGTGATCGACCCGGAGGTATGCATCGACTGCGGTGTTTGCGTGCCCGAATGCCCGGTCGAGGCGATTGTCGAGGCCGACAAGCTCAGGCCCGATCAGCAGCAGTTCGTCGCCATCAACGCGGCGTACGCGCGGCAGTGGCCGGTCATTTCGGCCGCGCAGGATTCGCTGCCCGATGCCGACGAGTGGGCCGATCATCCGGACAAGCTCAGCCTTGTCGGTGATATCGCGTAATTCGTCCTCGTCTCGCCACCTATCCCGACGGTGGCAGAGCGAACACAGGAAGCGGGAAAACCGGTTTGTCGAACGTGCAAAGCGCTTTCGACGAGAACGTGCTGTATCCACAGTAAAGGCGGAGAACGTTGATGAAGCTGAATGTCTGTCGCGTGATGCGACGAGGGATACACGAGCTGCTTAGAAGTGGGCTGACCAGCCTGGCTGCGCTGGCTGGACTGCGCGGCAAACGCGAAGCGCTCGCCGCGAGTCTGGCGCTGCTCCTCCTCGGGAGCGTTCCCGCACAAGCCCGCACCACGCTTGTGATCGGAATCGGCACGCAGGATACGACCACCAACACCGTCACGGGCGGCGCGGTGATCCGTGAGCTGAAGCTTCTCGATAAGTACCTGCCGCACGACGGAAAGTACAAGGACATCGACTACAAGATCGACTGGCAAAACTTCACATCCGGGCCGCCGGTCACCAACGGGATGATCGCCGGCAAACTGCAGATCGGCATGATGGGCGATTATCCTCTGCTGGTAAACGGCGCGACCGGGCAGCAGCTGAAGGGCAATGAAACCGAATTGATCGCAGTGCTCGCCTATAACGCGTTCGGCGCCGGCAATGGGGTTGTTGTGAACACCGCATCGCCTTACTACTCGCTCGCCGATCTGAAGGGCAAGCTGGTGTCGGTGCCGTTCGGCTCGGCTGCGCACGGCATGTTGCTTAAAGCGATGCGCGAGCACGGATGGCCCAGCGACTATTTCCAGATTGCAAATCAGAGCCCGGAAGTCGGTACGACCAACTTGCAGGAACGAAAGATCGACGCACACGCCGATTTCGTGCCGTTTCCCGAACTGCTGCCCTATCGGGGGTTCGCGCGTAAGGTTTATGACGGCGTTGAGACGAAGACGCCCACCTTCCACGGCGTCGTAGTAAGGAAGGACTTTGCTGACCAGTATCCGGAAGTGGTTGTGGCGTACCTGCGAGCGCTTCTGGAGGCAAACGCGTGGGTGCGCGCGCAGCCGCAACAGGCAGCCGAAAAGGTCGAGCAGTGGACACACATCAATAAGGAAGTCGCATACATTTTCCTCGGGCCGAACGGCATTCATACGCTCGACCCGACGATCAAGCCCATCGAGATCGACGCATTGAAGAGCGCATTGGATACGCTGAAGTCGATGAACCGGGTCAAGGACTTCAACATCGCTGCATGGGTGAACGATAGCTATCTGCGTACCGCGTTTAAGCAGGCGAACCTCGATTACGGCGCGCAACAGAAGTCGCTCGACAACTACAGCGTGACGGGCACCGACTCGGAATGCAGGAAACCCATCGACAAGCCGCAATCGTCGGCTCAGGTCTGGCTGCAAGACGGTTCGATCTTGCCGTTCAGCTCGGCGGGGTGCGCAATGTTGCAGATCGTGGATGTCACGAAGAGAAACCAGAAAATCGACGTTGTCTACGTGATGGACCATAGCCTTGGAATCAAGCTTTTTGCCGACAAGGCGTTCTATGTCGTCAGCCCGGGTGCGCCCGGCAGCGTGCCGGACGTGACGCCGTTTCTGCTGAAATCGGACGCGCAACGTTACGCGTCCCAGCACAACGCCCAGGTTGAGCAATACGAACAGGTCGTGGCCCAAATCGGCGCAGGGAAATGAAATGAAAGCAGACATCTCGGTTCAAGCGGATGACGGGCAGGCGTCGTTCCCGGATGTGGCCCAGCCTGGCGCCCACCCCGTTGCTTCACTGCATCAGTTGTATCCGAAACGCAATCCCGCTGCCGCAGCACCCGCGGTCGCGCCCAAGCCGGCGAGGATTGCCCGGCCGCGCTGGATCAGAATGCTAGCGCGCAGGAGGCTGGAAGGCGTGCTCGGTCTGACTTCGCTGGTGATGATGATCGTCTGCTGGTATCTGCTCACGCACTTTCAAGTGAGCTTGTATGTGCGCTTTGCGAACATTCCGTCACCCGGGGACGTGCTGAACAAGTTCATCGAAATCAATCGCACGACGGCCTACGCGAGCAACGTGGCGATCAGCTTACGCAGGATCATGCTCGGATTTGGCGGCGCCGCGATATCGGGTATCGCACTGGGGCTGCTGATCGGCCGCTACCGTTACTTTCGCGCACTGTTGTTCCCCGCGCTTGAAGTGCTGCGGCCGATCCCGGCGATTGCTTGGGTGCCGATTTCGGTGATGCTCTGGCCATCCAACGAAGTCAGCATCGTTTTTATTACGTTTCTCGGTGCGTTTTTCCCGATCCTGCTCAATACGGTGGCGGGCGTGCAAGCGATTGACGACGTGCTGATACGTGCGGCCAGTACGCTTGGCGCGTCCGAAAAAGCGATGTTCCGCTATGTCATTCTGCCGGGAGCACTTCCGCATATCTTCTCGGGCCTGGCGCTCGGGATGGGCGTCGCATGGGTGTCACTGATCGCGGCGGAGATGATTTCCGGTCAGTTCGGCATCGGCTATGCGACATGGGAAGCCTATTCGCTTATCAGTTATCCGGAGATCGTGGTCGGCATGGTGACGATCGGTATCCTTGGCTGGGTCTGCAGCGGCCTGATTCGGCTCGTGGGTTCGGCTTCGATGCCGTGGCTGGCATTTGCAACGCGCAGAGGTAAATGATGGATTCCGCCATTCAATCCGGCCGCATCGAGGTCAAGGGCGCGCGTCTGCAGTTCGAGCAAGTTGACGGCACGCCCTTCACGGCGATCGACGGCGTGAGTCTCACAATCGAACCGGGCGAATTCGTGTCGATCATCGGGCCTTCGGGCTGCGGCAAATCAACGGTGCTCAATGTGGTCGCCGGCTTTTCGACACTCGACGAAGGTGCCGTCACGCTCGATGGTGTGCCGATCGAAAAACCGGGCTCCGAGCGCGGCGTCGTGTTTCAACAGTACTCGCTCTTTCCTTGGATGACTGTCCGCAAGAACGTCGAGTTCGGTCTGAAGATGAAGCGCGTTCCGGCGTCGAGGTGCGAGACGATCTCTCGGAGTCTGCTGGGCATCGCGGGGCTGCTTGCGTTCGAAAATCACTACCCGGATCAGTTGTCCGGCGGCATGAAGCAGCGGGTGGGGATCGTGCGGGCGCTGGCGACGAGTCCGCGCGTGCTGCTCATGGACGAGCCGTTCGGTGCACTCGACGCTCAGACCCGCACCGTCATGCAGGAAGTGCTGACGAACATGTGGCAGCGCCTTCGCACTTCGGTGCTTTTCATTACGCACGACATTGACGAGGCCATCTTTCTGTCGGACCGCGTCTATGTGATGACCGCGCGGCCCGGCAAGGTGAAGTGTGTCGTGCCGATCGGCCTGCCGCGCCCGAGAACGCCGGAGACGACAAGTTCGACGGAGTACATCGCGCTCGTCAAGCAACTCAGGGGGCTGATTCGTGCCGAAAGTCTGCAGGCGATGGGAGGCGAATTGTCGGCGGGCGGTCTGGTAGGAATGAATACCGACATCGGTCCAGCCGGCATCGAGGGCCTTTTCTGATGAGCGTTACCGACGATGCCGCGCCCGCCAGAGTCATCTTCCACGCGGCCAGCCAGGTATTGGAACTCGAATGGGCCGATGGCTTTGGCGCACGGCGATTGTCCGCAGCGCTGCTTCGCCGGCAGTGTCCCTGCAGCAAGTGCGAAGCCGCGCGCATTGCGAACCAATTGGCGGTGCCGTCATCGAGGCTCGAATCGGCTCAGGCGGTAGGGCTGTACGGTTTGCAACTGATGTTTTCCGACGGACATGATCGTGGGATCTATCCGTGGAGCTATCTGCGGGGGCTGGGTTAGGCAGGTCATTGTCGTCCAAGCGTAGAAACGCACGCGACGCATCCTGCCCCCAGCCCGCCCGCCCAGAATATCGAGGGATTTGTGAAGATACTGGTACCCGTGAAGAGAGTGGTGGACCACAACGTCCAGGTTCGAGTCAAACCTGATGGCAGTGGAGTCGAGACCGACAACGTGAAGATGTCCATGAACCCGTTCGACGAAATAGCTGTCGAGGAGGCGGTCCGCCTCAAAGAAGCCGGGGTTGCGACTGAGGTCGTTGCAGTGTCCTGCGGCGCGGTTCAATGCCAGGACACGTTGCGAACTGCGATGGCGATGGGTGCCGATCGAGGGATACTGGTGCAGTGCGACCACATGCTAGAGCCGTTGGCCGTGGCCAAGGTGCTCAAGGCGGTCTACGACAGCGAGCAACCTCAACTGCTCATACTGGGCAAGCAGGCAATTGACGACGACGCCAACCAGACAGGCCAGATGCTCGCTTCGATGGCGCGCCTGCCTCAGGCGACCTTTGCATCGAAGGTGACGGTAGTCGATGGGCACGCTGTGGTCTACCGCGATGTAGACGGTGGCGTCGAGACCCTTTCGGTTTCGCTTCCGGCCGTGATCACGGCCGACTTGCGGCTGAACGAACCGCGCTATGTGACACTGCCGAACATCATGAAAGCGAAAAAGAAGCCGCTGACAACGGTGCGCATCGAAGAGCTGGGCGTCGATGCCGCGCCGCGCCTGAAACTGGTGAAGGTCAGCGAGCTTCCGGCGCGCCCGCCCGGCGAAATCGTGCCGGATGTCAACACGTTGCTGGACAAGCTGAAGAACGAAGCAAACATAATCTGACCAGAGCGAACATCATGGCCATCCTTGTCGTAGCCGAACATGACAACGCGTCGCTTAAGAGCGCGACGTTCAATGTCCTTTCCGCCGCCCTGCAGTTGGGCGACGACCTCCATGTGCTTGTCGCCGGCTTTGAGACGCGTTCGGTCGCGTCTGAGGCGGCGATGATTCCCGGTGTTCGAAAAGTTCTGGTTACAGACGCGCCGCATCTGGCAACGCCTACGGCCGAAAATCTCGAGCAGACCGTCCTGGGTCTTGCACGCAATTATTCTCATGTCCTTTTTCCGGCCACGGTGTTCGGCAAAAACGTCGCGCCCAGAATCGCGGCCGGGCTTGACGTCGCACAAGTGAGCGACATCATTGCGGTTCATTCGTCAAATACGTTTGACCGATTGATGTACGCGGGCAGCATCGTTGCAACCATTCAGTGTGACGAACCCGTGAAAATCATTACGGTGCGTCCCACCGCCTTCGCTGCTGCCGAAGTTCACGGAGGAAGCGCCGAAGTGGAGACCATTGCTGCGGCGCCCGAACTCAAGGGCTCAAGGGTGATGGGTCGGGAGTTCGCCCGGCTTGAGCGTCCAGAGTTGATGACGGCGCAGATCGTTGTCTCCGGCGGTCGTGGATTAAAAAGCAAAGACTGCTTCGCAGAAGTTCTCGAACCGCTTGCCGACAAACTTGGCGCGGCACTGGGCGCGTCGCGCGCTGCGGTGGACGAAGGGTTTGCTCCCAGCGATTGCCAGATTGGACAAACCGGCAAAATAGTCGCGCCGAAACTGTATTTCGCCGTGGGCATCTCAGGCGCGGTTCAGCATCTGGCGGGAATGAAGGATTCGAAAGTTATCGTCGCGATCAACAAAGACCCCGAGGCACCGATATTTAGCGTCGCTGATTACGGCCTCGTCGGTGATCTCTTCACGCTGGTTCCCGAGCTGACGGGAAAGCTCGAGTGACGCACGTCGCAAGCTAGCGACGCAGGCCAGCGTCGATGTGGCTGTTCCACGGGGGCGATGCGGCGCAATAAACGCATCGCAGAGAAGCGGCCTTCGCTGCCCCGTTCAGGGCAACAAAACCGATCGGGCGCCGCCTTCAGCTCCACGCCACGTTGGGAACACGCCGCAAGCACGGGTCGCCTCTATGGGTTCTGCGCCTCGGCGAGCGGCTCGAGTACTGATAGATCCGGCGCAAACGCGCCGGCGCGGTTTGGCCGTCTGTTGCCCGGGTGGAACGGACAGTGCGAAGTGCCGTGCGTGCGCACTGGCAGATTGTGGAACTTACAAGACAAAAATGCACAATCGACCTCCATGCATCAAGCGACAGAGACATCAGGGCGAGCCGCAAACGTAAGTCCAATCGAGACACGATGCCATCGACTCTCCAGCGATGGAGATGCTATTGAATGCACACGCGGTTCAATTCCACCGTCCGCCGGTACACGTTCC
>JAXDQB010000128.1:0-22281 GCA_034668065.1 Paraburkholderia sp. | reverse complement strand
GGCAACACACGCTACGATCGTGACGTTATCTTGAATGGGCCTGGCGCGACTTTGGTGGTGGCAGGCACGTTCGACTCGAATCGACAGCTTCAGCTATTGCAGGATGGCACGGTGCAGGTCGATTCCGGCTATTCGACGAACTGGTTCAACGTCGCCGGTTCGGGCCAGACTTTGACCAAGACAGGGGCTGGAAGTCTGGGATTCACTACTCCCAGTACGTTGGGGCAGGCCAACGTTCAGGCCGGCTCGCTCAACCTCGGTGCAGCCGTGGTGGATGCGACAGGTAGCGCTGGATCCGCCGCCATTATGCAGGCCGCCAATACCACCGTCACGCTATCGCAAGGTGCGGTTATCAGTAGCGCGGATGGTATCGTCGCTAATGGATCAAGCGTGCTCAACCTTTTGAATGACACGTCTGTGACGGTCGGTACAGGCGATTCCCTCTACCATGTGGTGAGCGGCACTGGAACGTTGAATGCCGTCGAAGAAAACCTTGTGGGTGGATTGCAAGCCGACAGCGGGGCGAGCCTCGCTATTAACCTCAAAGACGGCAGCCAATACACCGGCGTGCTGAAACTGGCATCGGGGGCGACGGCATCGTTGAGCATCGACAACACCAGTGCCTGGAACCTCACGGGTGATGCGACGCTAACCAACCTCGTCAATAACGGGCAGATTGTTTTTGGTGCTCGATCGTTGGGCGTTGCAATTGCCAACGCGGCGAACGTGCCGAACTATCAGACGTTGACTGTCGCCGGCAATTACCAGGGCGGCCAAGTCGTTCAAGGCGTAGAAGGCGGCGCGACGGTGACGATGCGCACGAACTTGAACGCTGGCGGTGCTATTGCGAATCAATTGACCGACCGCTTGCTAATTACGGGACCCGCAAGCGGACAGACATCGTTGAACTTGACGGCCTTCGGGAGCGGTGCGAACACGAATACGGCGAGCAACAATCAACCTATTCCAACCGAAGGTATTTCATTGGTGCAGGTTGGGGGGGCGTCGACGGCGAATGCATTCACGCTCGCCGGTGGATTCGTTGTTGCCCCCGGCAGTCCTTACCAGTACAGGTTGTTCGCGTACGGTCCAGGCAGCAACTATGGTGCGGCCGCTGCCTCGCAAGACTTGCTACCGGGCGGTCAGGCACTGACTTGGGACTATCGTCTGCAGACTTCCACTACCGAGTCCTCCGGCCAGACACAGCCCGGAACGCCGTCGGGCGGCGGGGGGCATGAGACGCTAGCACCGCAGGGCAGTTCATATCTTACGGCGCCATTGGCGCTCCAAAATTACGAGTCCACGATAATCGACGGTCTCTATCGCCGCCTGGGCGACATTCGGCAAAGTTTCCTGGATCCGTCAGTACAAACGAAAGAGGTTTTTGCGAGAACGATCGACAGCCGTAGCCTTTACTCCAGCAATCTCGGTGTTCCACAGTACGGCTACGACTTTAGTCAGGATATCGAAGCATTGCAGTTCGGAGGGAATTGGCTGCGCCGTACGAGTGAAAGCCAGGACTTGCGCCTCGGGGTAGCAGCAACGCTGGGGAATACGTCGATCGATCCGAGTGCTGGTGCCGCTGAGTCGAGCACGGCAACGCTGGCCACTTACAACCTGGCTTTGACGGGTACGTGGCAACGTCTCGATGGCTGGTTCGTCGATGGTGTCGTATCGGCGGGGTTTTATACCGGCCGGGTGAATACGGAGCAGCAAGGTAAGGTTGTCAACATCGCAGCCAAGGGTTTCGACGCTTCGGTCGAGGGAGGGAAGCGTATTGAGCTTGGCAACGGTCTTGAGGTCGAGCCGCATGCGCAGATACTTGCGCAGTCGCTGTTCGTCGGCAACCAGCTGGATAGCGACGGTATTGCCGTAAGCACCAGCAATGTGATCGCTATCACGGGACGGCTTGGTGCGCTGTTTTCAATGCCTGTCCCTTGGTCGACTTCCTGGAAGCCTTACATCCGCCTCGATTTTCAGTACTCCTCGACGAATTCGCCAACGGTGACCATGTCCGGTCAGCCGTTCGAAATTGGTGCGCAAGGCGGTGCGGCTCAGCTTGGTATCGGCGCGACAGGCATGGTTACGCCCAGGCTGTCTCTGTATGGGGAGTTGAGCGGGAGACAGCATATCGGTTACGGATTTGACAGTTACGAAGGGACTTTGGGTTTCCGTTACGAATTTTAGGGCGTTCGCGAGCGAGGAAGCTGCACGTGATCATGCCGTTCCAATTTTTTGGCGGGTTTTAACCACACCGGTGTGAAGCAGGTGCCTTTTTATATGTCAAGGAGAAGCAAATATGTTGCCGATTGCTACAACGGATGATTTGGGGGCGATCAAAGTAGCGGACGACTTTCAGGTGGACGAGAACGGTGTGCTGCACGCCTCATACATCCAGGTCGGTTCGCACGCGCCTAACCCGGGAAACCCGGCAGCCGGCCAATCGATCGCGATTGGCCCCGGTGCTGATGCGACGGGCGTCTCTTCGATCTCAATCGGCTTGGGGGCTCAGGCGGTGGACGACGCGATCGCAATCGGCACGCAAGCGTTAGTAACGGCGAATTCCGCGATTGCAATCTCTACTCAGAAGACCGGCGGGTCTCATGCTGTGTCGGGAAATGCTGCAGTTGGCATTGGCGCTATAGCGGCGGTGTCCGGCGATAACAGCATAGCGGTGGGTACCAGCGCCAGCACAACTGCAAATGAGACTATAGCCCTTGGTCTGAACGCACTGGCCGGCGGTACCTCGGGCGTGGCGATCGGCAGTGCTGCGAGCGCCGCTGAATCGTCGGTAGCTGTCGGCACGAGCGCATCGACGATTCACGGGAAATGTATCGCGCTTGGGGCTTTCGCAGAATCAACATTATATGGGACAGCTATCGGCTTCACGGCAGCCGCGCGGGCCACCGGGGCGGTTGCGTTCGGAGGTTTCGCATCCGCGGGCAGTCTCTTCACGAGTGCCATTGGCTACGGAGCTAGTGTGTCGGAAGGCAATTCAGTTGCGTTCGGCTCCTTCGCTCAGGTGAAGAGAGGGGATTCAGTTGCGCTCGGCAACCAAGCTAAGGTGAGGGAAATCTATTCAGTTGCGCTCGGCTACAACTCTCAGGTGACGGGAACCAAGTCAGTTGCGCTCGGCTGCAACACGCAGGTGACGGCAGAGAGTTCGGTTGCGCTCGGCTTCGGAACCGTGTGCGACCAGGTAGGGGTCGTTGCGGTAGGGACTCGCCGCATTGTCGATGTCGTCGATGGCACAAGCTCTACGGATGCCGTTACGCTGAACCAATTGAATAATGTCGCCAGCCGATATGAAGCGATGTTCGCCGAGCAAGAGCGAAGGCTGGCGCAGATGGAAGCGGATCATGCGTCTTTGAGGACGGAACTGGATGCGTTGAAGAAAAGGTAAACCGATCACGTGGTTAGCCTCCGCAAGCTTTGCTATCGGCGCACGATGGTTTGATCGGCTTCCTTACCACGACGATCGATGTATCTTCGTCCGGATGACCCTCCAGTGCGCGCGATTCCGGAGGCGTGCGATAGCAGCGGGAAAATGTCGACCACAAGTGAGAGTCCGATGGCTTGACGGCGCGGGTGTGCCAAAATGAGCGAGGCCTCGCTTCTTCGAGGGCAAAGCCGCTCCCGCTGCATGCACATGCCACAGAACCCGCAAGCATTGAGAACATGGACGACTCTCTAAATTTCGACACCCTCGCCGTACGCTCCGGCACCACGCGCACCGAATTTAACGAGCACTCGGAAGCGCTCTTTCTGACTTCCAGCTTTTGCTTCACGAGTGCCGCTGAAGCTGCCGAGCGCTTCAAACATTCCGAGGACTACTACACCTACTCGCGCTTCACCAACCCCACGGTCACGATGTTCCAGGAACGCCTGGCGGCGCTGGAAGGCGGCGAAGCGTGCATCGCGACGGCCTCGGGCATGAGCGCGATCCTCTCCGTCGTCATGGCGGCCACGAAGTCCGGCGATCATATCGTCAGCTCACGTGCGTTGTTCGGCTCGACGGTTGCGATGTTCTCGCAGATCTTCGCGCGCTTTGGTGTTGCGACGACCTATGTCGATCCCACCGACCTTGCTGCGTGGCAGGCGGCCGTGCGTCCGGAGACGAAGCTGTTTTTCGTGGAGACACCGTCGAATCCGCTCACCGAACTGTGCGACATCGAAGCGATCGGCAAGATCGCCAAGGCCGCCGGCGCGCTTTTCGTCGTCGACAATTCGTTCTGCAGCCCCGCCGTTCAGCAGCCTTTAAAGCTTGGCGCCGATGTCGTCATGCACTCCGCAACGAAGCTGATCGATGGGCAAGGGCGCGTGCTCGGCGGTGCGCTCGTGGGAACGCGCCAGTTCATCATGGAAAAGGTGTTTCCGTTCGTTCGCACGGCCGGCCCCACGCTTTCCGCGTTCAATGCGTGGGTCCTGTTGAAAGGGATGGAGACGCTTTCCCTACGCGCCGAGCGGCATTCGGCGAGTGCAATGACGGTGGCACGCTGGCTCGAGGCACAGCCGGCCGTGAAGCGCGTCTTCTATCCGGGTCTCGAATCGCATCCGCAATACGAGCTGGCGCGGCGTCAGCAGCGCTCGGGCGGTTCGGTGCTCGCGTTTGAAGTTGCCGGCGATACGCCTGAGGAGCAACGCGCTAACGCGTGGCGTGTGATCGACGGCACGAAGCTCTGCTCGATCACAGCCAATCTCGGCGATACGCGCACGACGATCACGCATCCTGCAACGACCACGCATAGCCGCATCACGCCCGAAGCGCGCGCGGCCGCCGGTATCAGCGATGCACTGGTGCGTGTTGCGGTGGGGTTGGAAGATGCGAATGATATCTGCGCCGATCTGGGCCGTGGGTTGCAGGGCTGACGCAGCGGCGCACGAAGGGCCAAGCCGGGCATGCACGCTTGATGAGCGCGCAAACGCCCGGCGCGCCTTACACGCCTAACAGCTCGACTTCAAAAACGAGCGTCGCGTTCGGCGGAATCACGCCGCCTGCACCGCGTACGCCGTAACCTAGTTGCGGCGGGATCGTGAGGCGCCGCACGCCGCCCACTTTCATGCCTTGCACCCCTTCGTCCCAGCCCTTGATGACCATACCGCCGCCGAGCACGAACTCGAACGGGTCGTTGCGGTCCTTGCTCGAATCGAATTTCTGACCGTCGGTAAGCCAGCCCGTGTAGTGGACGCTGACGGTCTGGCCGGCAGCGGCTTCGGCGCCTGCGCCTTCGGTCAGGTCTTCATACTTGAGGCCAGAAGCGGTTGTCACGATCGACATGTAAAACTCCTCGATTCACGGTAAAAACCGCCATTGTAGGCCTCTCGTTTGTCACCGTGCCTATAATGTGGGTCTCTTCAACGCGCTACAAGCCCCTTAAGCCCCTTAATTCGCCGCGGGTGCCGAGCAACGCTCGTGCCGCGAGCGGTGCGGCGGCGATGGGGTTGCCGAGCGATTTAATCGAGGGGTCGATCGTGTCGACGTCTTTCAATGCCGTTGCCGCTGCCACTTCCGACGAACGCTATGCGCGCATGCGTGCCGAGACGTCGCTGTTCATGCGCGATCACGTGCTGTCGATCGTTTCTCACGATCTCCGCAGTCCTCTAAATGCCATACACAGCTGGGCTTATGTGCTGGAGCGCAAGCTCGATACGAACGATGCCACGGCGCAGCGCGCGTTGCTCGGCATACGCTCGGGAGTCGACCAGCAGGTGAAGCTCCTCGATGAGGTCGTCGACAGCACACGCACCGGGACCAGGACGCTGCCGTTGCAACGGGCGGCTTTCATGATGCGCCCCTTGCTCGATCGCGCACTCGACGATGTTCGGCGCGTATTGGGCGAACCGCGCGGCGTGTCGGTCAGCATCGATTCGCGGCTTGATTCCGAACAGTGCGACGGTGACTTCGAGCGGCTTTCGCAAGCGGTCTGGGTGATGCTCGCGTTTGCCGTTGAGGGTAGCGGCAGTGGGCCGGGAAATGCCGTGGTGCTTTCGAGCAGTGTCGAGTCCGGCTTTTGGCGCATCGACGTCAAGCACACGATGAGCTTCTCCGCATTCGGCGATGCCGAGCTGCCCCACGTGTTCGAGGCGTTCGCGCGCAAGCAGGCAACGCACCCGCGCGAGGCGGGACGCATCGCCTGGGTTCTCGCATTGCCGCAAACCGTCGCCGCGGCGCACGGCGGAGCGTTCGAACAAAGCGCAACGCTGGACAAAGAGCCGTCGACGCTTTCTCTGCGCATACCGCTCGTCGCAATCTGAACCTTGTTCAGCTGATTGGCATGCCGTCTTCCACGAGCACTGCCACGGGCAGTGCCGTGAGGGCGTCGCGCAGGAACAAACGTCCCATGTTGTCGGCCTTCGGCGCGACAGGGCTCAGGCAATCGAAGAAGGCGCGCCCCGTGAGCGTGGGCGGCAGTTCGATAAATGTGTCTTCCCAGCGGGTCGGGTCGACCAGCGGCACGTCCCCGTCAGGCGCGAGCAGTGAAGACGCAAGCCGGGTGCCCACCACGATTGCATAGGCGTTGCCGTGCTGGCGCGCGAATGCAATCGCGTGCCGGGCAAGGCTGCCGCGCACCGCAAGCGGAACGTACGAGCCTTCGAGAAAGAGGGCCGGGCAAACGGCTCGTAGCATCAGGACGCGGTGCACGATGCCGAGCTTGACACGCCCGTCGCGCCAAGCGTCGAGTTGCTCGCTCGGTGGCGAATCGACGAGCTGCTCGCGGCGCAACGCGAAATCCACGGGCCGGCGATTGTCGGGATCGACCAGACTGAAGTCCCAGAGTTCAGTGCCCTGATAGAGATCGGGCACGCCCGGCGAGGTAACGCGAAGCACGGTTTGCAGCAGGCTGTTGACCGCTGCGGCGGGGCTGATTCGAGCAACGAACGCGCACAGCTCCTTCAGAAAGCCGTCGCGCCGCTGCGGCCCGAGAATGTCAAGCAGAAATTCGCGGGATTCCGCTTCGTATTCGGTGTCGGGCGCATACCAGTTCGTGCGCAGCTTCGCCTCGCGCAGCGCTTTCAGTTGCCATGTCGCGACGCGCTGAGCGAGCGCGTTCATTCCGGTGGCGTTAGCCGGATCCAGATCGTAGGGCCAGCACCCGACGAGCGTTTGATAGAGCATCGCCTCGGCCGTGGGGCCGGGCGCCCAATCGGGCGAGCGCCGTGTGAGCGCGTTGCCGTGTTCGCGTCGATGCGGAGCGTTCAGCGTCGACCATGCACGTAACGTGGCACTCCATTCGTCCGCGATTTCGCTCAGCACCGCAAGCCGCGCGCGCACATCTTCTCCGCGCTTGTGATCGTGCGTGGCAGTCGCGACGAGCGCATGCGGAAAGCGTCTCGAGCGCTCGAGATTGGCCGCGTGGAACGTCTCGACTGACAGGGAGAACTCGCCGGGGTCGGCGCCGACTTCGTTGCGCGAGATGAGCCGACCGTAGCGGTAAAACGCGGTGTCCTCGGCCGCCTTGGCGGCGAGCGGCGCGCTCAACTGCGCAAACAGGGCGCATGCCATGCGCCGCTCGCGATGCGACGCAGCCGCCTGTCCGGGCTGGCTGAGCGCACCTTCGTCCGGGGGGGCGCTGCCGCCGATCCATCGATCGATCTGCTCGAGCACGGCATGGTATGCCGCCGGAAGCGCGGCGCGCGCGCTTTCGAACGCCGAGCGGAAATAACGCTCGTCAGCTTCACTGCGCACCCCGTTGTGGGCATAGATCCGGTAGACGGAAAGGTGGACGGCGAGCTCGGTAAGTGCCCTTCGAATCGCTATGAACGTGAAATCACGCGTGGCTGGCTGCTCGCGCGCCATCCGGTGCAGCGCGCGGGTGGCGCGGTCGAGCTCGGCCGACAGATTTTCGGCGAGAATTTTGTATCGGGCAGTACGGGCTTCATCCGCGAACGAGGTAACTCTCGCTGCCAGTTCGTTCCAAACGGCCGTCAGTGCCGCCTCGCCGTCGGGATCGTGCAGCAGCGCACCAACGTCGTTCATGAAGTCATAGCCGGTCGTGCCTTCGACGCCCCATTCAGCGGGCAATGCCTCGCCGCGCGCAAGAATCTTTTCGACGACGATGTAGGCGCGTGTGCCATCGATCGGCTGCGGACGCTGGGCTTCGCGCGCGGCGAGCCATTCGCGCAGCCGCTGACAATAGTCGCTGGGGTCGAGCAGTCCGTCGACATGATCGATGCGCACGCCATCGATCACCCCTTGCGCGAAAAGCCGCAGGATCAGCGCGTGCGTAGCGTCAAAAACTTCGGCGCGTTCGGCTCGCAGGGCCGCGAGGGTGTTGATATCGAAAAAGCGCCGCCAATTCACCTCGTCGGCCGCGGTGCGCCACCAGGCGAGGCGAAAAAACTGTTTTTCCAGCAGGCGATGGAGGCGCTCTCGCGTGGCCGGCGTATGGGGCGAGTAGGCAGCGAGCGCTTGGTCAATGACCGCGCGCCCGTGTGTGGCCGTGAATGCGCGCAAGGCCTCGAGCGCGATTTGCGCGCGAGGCCGGTCTTCCGGCTGCGTGCTCAGGCCGTCGAAAAGCGTGGCGAGCGTGTCGAGGGCCTTTGAGGCGGTGAGCGTCGCGTCGTCAAGGGTGCTGTCGAAGGAGTCGTCTGCGTTGCCGTGCGCGTTGTCGTTCGGGGGGGCGTTCGGGGGGGCGTTCGGGCTGTCATCCCCATTCCCGCCGTTCGCACCGGCACGCAGAATCGCCGCGTAATCGACTGGGCAGATCGGAAAGACATGTTCGGCATAGCTCGCGAAGATGCGCGCGCGGTCCGTTTCAAATGCGAGCGTAATGCGGCCGGCCGCCAGTTCTTCGCCGTATTGCGCGCCGAGGCACGGCGCGAGCACCTTGCCGCGCAGGGCCGGGTCGGGCGAATGCCAGTCAACGTCGAAGAAGCGCGCGTGCGCGCTGTGCCGCCCCCATTCGAGAATGTCGAGCCACCATTCGTTGTGTCCGCCGGCAATGCCCATATGGTTAGGCACGATGTCGACGATGATTCCCATCTGCCGCGCATGCAATGCTTCGGCCAGCCGTTTGAGCGCGGGCTCGCCGCCAAGTTCGGGATTGACGCGGTTGTAGTCGATCGTGTCGTAGCCGTGCATCGAACCGGGCACGCAGGCCGTGACCGGCGACAGATAAAGATGGCTCACGCCAAGCGCCGCGAAGTAGTCGACATGAGCGGTCGCGTCGTCGAACGTAAAGCCGCGATGCAACTGCAGACGTAGCGTGGCGCGCGGAAGGGTCATGATGTGCGGGGCGGTTCGGAGTCCGGGGCACTGCCCGCTGCCTGCGCCTGCGCACTTGCCCTATCGCGCGAGATTGCAAGCAGCCGCGCGGCGAAGGTGGTGTCGGCAAACAGCGCGTCAATCGGCGCAGCAATTCGCCGGCGCCAGTTCGGATGCTCGTCCACGGAGCCGGGAAGGTTCGGCTGTTCCGCCTGGCCCAACAGGTCTTCGAGCGGGTGGATGGCGAGCGGGGCCGGCGTCAAGGAAACGAAGGCGAGTGCTTCGTCGATCGGCGGATTGTCGAGGGGTGGAGGGGCGACTTCGGGCGGCACGATGCCTGCTTGCTGAAACGCCCGCCACAGCGCCTCGCGATCGGACTCTCGCGCGGCTTTGGCGAGCACGACGGGATCGCGGCCGTCGGGGCGCGGTGCGGTCTGGCCGATACGGTGGCGCCAGTCGATGTCGTGCCCTTGCCACCAGCCTGCAACGGTGGGCAGATCGTGTGTCGTCGTCGTCGCGAGCGAGCGCGTTCCCCACTGAACGGGCGCGCGAAAGCCGCCGCCCTTTTCGGTGCGCTCAAACCAAAGCACGCGCATGCCGAGCAGGCCGTGCTCGGCGAGGCGATCACGAAATCCGGGCGGCACGGTGCCGAGATCTTCGCCGATCACGATCGCCTGATGCCGCCAGGATTCCAACGCAATGAGGCGCAGCAGGTCGTCGAGCGGATAGGTGAGATAGGCGCCCTGCGCGGGGCGTGCTCCTTCGGGCACGAGCCATAAGCGCTGCAGGCCGAGCACGTGGTCGATGCGCAAGCCGCCCGCGTGGGCGAACGCGGCGCGCAGCATGTCGATGAACGCAGCGAAGCCCTGGTTGCGCATGGCGCGTGGCGAGAACGTCGTGAGACCCCATGCTTGTCCGGCCTGATTGAAGAGATCGGGCGGGGCGCCGACGGAGACGCCCTGCAGCATGTCGTCGTGGTAAGACCATGCATGGCTGCCGGCGCTGTCGCAGCCGACTGCAAGATCGGCGATGAGGCCGATCGCCATGCCTGCCTCGCGTGCATCCCGCTGCGCTTGGGCAAGACCAACGGCTGCGAGCCATTGCAGGAACAGGTGAAATTCGATTTCATGCCGATGCTCGCGCGCGAATGTGTCGACCTCCGCGCGGCGCGGATCAGCCAATTCGGCCGGCCATTCGCGCCAATGGGTGTGGCCATGTTGTGCGCGCTGCCGCGCATCGAGCACTTCGAATCGAGCGTGGTCTTCGAGCGGTCGGCCGCCGTGCGCGCAAAATGCGTCGAACCGTGCCGCGCTTGCACTGCGTTGCGCGCGATCGTGGGCGCAAAAGCGCTCAAACTGCTTACGCAGGATCTTGAGCCGCAGCTCGACGCCATGGGGCCAGTCGATGAGCGGCTGCGCCTCGAGTGCGGCCCATGCTTCGCTCGCCCCGAGTGCATCGAGCGCGTCTTGCAGCGCTTGCGCGCCGAACATGGCCGCCGGATCGATGTGGGCGATGTTGAGAAAAAGCCGCGAGGAGGGAGAATAGGGGCTGAATTTGGCGGTGTCGGCGCTGAACATCGCATGCACGGGACTGACCGCAAGCGCATGGGCGCCGCGCCGCGCGCTTTCAGCCGCGAACGCGGCGAGCGAGGTGAAATCGCCAATGCCGCCGTCGCCCATGCGGCGCAGCCCATAGAGCTGTGCGCCGATGCCCCATAGCGCGGGCGAGTCGGCGCCTGCGATGCGTGCCGGGCGGCAGGCCTCGCGCGCGGTATGGCATTGCGGCGGGGCCACGGCAAGGCGCACGCGCTGGTCACCGAGTGTGAGCCAGTGGTAACCTGGCTCAGCAATCGGCGCAAGCAGCGCCGTTTGCGCATTCGGCCCGCTCAAACGGCCTTCAATGACCTCGCCGTCCTCGAGTTCGATTCGGTACAGGCTGGATGATGCGATGGCGTTGGCCGGCAACGCGATTGGCAGATTGCATTGCGCCGTGACGAGCGGCGGCAGTGATCGCGCTCGTTGCTCGGTATCGAGCGCGGCCAGACTCTCTTTCGCCGCGTCGGGTGTAAAGCAGGGCAGGCCGAGTGCCGCGAGCAGGACGGTAAGCGTCTCCTGCGGGACGCGCCGCTTGCGGCCGTGCGCGTCCCGCCATTGCACTTCGAAGCCAGCGCGCATCGCCAGGCGCTCGACGCTCTCGCGTGTCGAGCGCGCAGAGTTGGACCGCGGCGGCGTCGGCGCATTCATCACGCGTTGTTCTCCCGAGGCTCGCCCGCGCGCGGATCATGCCGTAATGCATAGCTGTTCACGTCGCCCGTCAGCCAGGCGATGCATGTGTAGGGCGGCAACGTGCCTGTTTCGACACTGTCGCGCGAACGCGGCGGCGTTTCGAAGACGACCATGCCGTCAGGCCGTTCGGCAAGCGGCAACGCATCGGGCGTGAGGTTCAGTGCGATCGCAAGCGATTCGCCATCCGAGAGCCGCCAACGGGCGACGAGCGCGTTCGCTGCCTGGTCTCTCGACAGATAAAGTACGGATGCCTCGAGCGGACGCGAACAGGCGATGCGCGGCGCGATCAACTTGGCGCGAACGGCGAGCGCAGACCGATAGAAGTGCAGCCACGCGTCGTGCTCGCCATCGGCACTCGCGCGATGCCCGGTGGACGTCTCACAGCGCTCCTCATCGGCCAACGGCGACGAGAGCACGAAAGTTTGAGCCGCGTTGGGATCGGGAATACGTGCACGCCGCTCGGGGTCGCTGAACGCAGAGAACTTGGCGAACTCGCGCCGGCGTCCCTCGCGCACGCCATAGGCGAGTTCGCCCGCATAGTCGGTGAAATACAGGAACGGCTGCGTGGAGCCGCACTCCTCTTCCATGAAAATAAGCGGGATTTGCGGCGAGAGCAGCACGAGCGCCGTCGCGGCAAGGAGCGCTTGCGGCGCGCAGAGCGTGCGCAGACGCTCGCCGAACGCGCGATTGCCGATCTGATCGTGGTTCTGCAGGAACATCACGAAGGCCGTCGGCGGAAGGTGCTTGCTGGGCTCGCCGCGTGGGGCGCCGTCGTGAATCGGCGAAGGCTCTCCCTGGTAGGCGAAGCCTTCGGCGAGTACGCGCGCAAGCTTTTTGATCGGTTCGTCGGCGTATGCGCGGTAGTAGCCCTCATGTTCCCCGGTCAGCAACACATGCAGCGCGTTGTGCGCATCGTCGTTCCACTGCGCAATGAAATGTCCCCCCAGCAAACTTGCGGTGTTGTGTTCGTTTTCGAGAACAAGGTGCACGTGGCGTCCGGGTTCGGTCGCCCGACGCACGCGGTCAGCCAGCTCGCACAGCCATTCGTCGTCGCCTATCGCGTGCACGGCGTCGAACCGTAATCCGTCGAAACGATATTCGTCGATCCAATAAAGCGCGTTCTGCGAAAAGAATTCGCGCACTTCAGCCCGGCGGAAATCGATGGCGGGGCCCCACGGCGTCTTGACGTCTTCGCGAAAGAACGCCGGTGCGTATTGCGCCAGATAATTCCCCTCGGGGCCGAAATGGTTGTAGACGACGTCAAGCAGCACGGCGAGGCCCAACTCGTGCGCGCGGTCAATCAGTGCCTTGAGATCGTCGGGGCGGCCATAGGCCGAATCGGGTGCGAACGGTAGGACGCCGTCATAGCCCCAATTGCGGTGTCCGGGGAAGTCGCCGACCGGCATCAACTCGATGGCCGTGATGCCAAGTTCGGCTATGCGAGGCAGGCGTTTTGCCACGCTCGCGTAGCCGCCAAGCGCGCCGACATGAAGCTCGTAAATGACCATTTCTTCCCACCGCCGGCCCAGCCAATTCGGCTTGCGCCAGACATACGCCCGCGGATCGATGACTTCGCTGGGGCCATGCACGTCCTCGGGTTGAAAGCGCGATGCGGGATCGGGTACGGCTTGCCCTTGCGGATCGTCGAGCCGATAGCGGTAGCCCGCACCAGCGCCGCATTCGGCTTGCGCTTCGAACCAGCCATTTCCCGTGGGCGACATGTCCACCACGATCGTTGCGCCGGCATACTCGATCTCGACGCGCACAGCCTTGCACGAGGGAGCCCAGAATCGAAACTGCGTGCGCGGCGGCGCCCCCGGCGCTGAGCTGATAAGCTGGGCGCCGAACGGCAGGCAATGCGCATGACGCGCTTGGTGATCGAGGTGATCGAGGTGATCGAGTCGATGTTCGGACATGGCACTGTTCCTCACGTCACTCATCAGAGTTTAGGCCGGTCAAGGTCCCGCCGAAGCTTCCGCGGGGCGTTCGTCCCGGAGCGGCCGAGCGACGAGAACGGCGAAGCCATGCGCCCCGATTTCAAGGGCTTCGCCTTCAAACGGCTGCGGGTGCGCGTCGGGCTTCGCCGTGTCGATCAGCACTTTCCATTCCAGACGCGGCGGCGGCAGTGTGAACGAAAGCGGTGCGTCACCTGCGTTGTGCATCAGCAGCAGTACTTCAATTTCGCCGTCGAGTCCCGCTCCGGCACGGCGCAGCGTCAAGGCACGGCCCTCGGGGTCTTGCCACGCTTCGCTCGTGAGCGGTTCGCCACGTTCATCGAACCAGCCGACATCCTTGATCTCGGGCAGCACGTCGTTCTCGCCGTGCAGGAAGTGCGAATCGCGCAAGAGCGGATGGTTCTTGCGCAGCGAAATAAGGCGCCCCGTGAACGATGTCATCGCCCGGCCCGCATCGGATTCGGTTTCGCGCCAGTCGATCCAGGATATTTCGTTGTCCTGACAATATGCATTGTTATTGCCCCCCTGAGTGCGCCGGAATTCGTCGCCGGCCGCGAGCATCGGCGTGCCGAGCGACGTGAAGAGGGACGCGAGCATCGAGCGCATCACGCGTCGGCGCGTTTCGTTGACGGCGGCGTCATCGGTCGGCCCCTCTACGCCCCAGTTTGCGCTGCAATTTTCGTTATGACCGTCGGCATTGTTTTCGCCGTTGGCTTCGTTGTGTTTTTTCTCGTACGAGACGAGGTCCGCCAGTGTGAAGCCGTCGTGCGAGGCGAGATAATTGATCGAGCACCACGGTCGCCTGAAACGGTGGTTGAAAAGTTCGGCCGAACCGGCGATGCGTGCGGCGAGTTCTGCGCGCATGCCGGCGTCACCGCGCCAGAAGCGCCGCACGCAGTCGCGAAACTTGTCGTTCCATTCGGCAAAGCCGGGCGGATGACGGCCAACCTGATAGCCGCCAGGACCCACATCCCAAGGCTCCGATATCAGCTTGCGCTGCGACAGCACGGGGTCTTGCCGGATCGCGTCGAAAAAGCCGGAGCCGGGGTCGAAGCCGGTGCCCTCGCGCCCCAGTGTCACGCCAAGATCGAAGCGAAAACCGTCGACGTGATACGCGTTCGTCCAATAGCGCAAGGAATCCATGACCATCTGCAATACGCGCGGGTGCGAGAGGTTCAGCGTGTTGCCGCAGCCCGTGTCGTTGATGTAGTGGCGCTCGTCGCCGGGAATGAGCCGGTAGTAGCTCGCATTGTCGAGGCCGCGCCAGGCAAGGGTGGGGCCCAGCTGGTTGCCTTCGCAGGTGTGGTTGTAGACGACGTCGAGAATGACTTCGATACCGGCCGCATGCAATTGCATTACGGCGACGCGCATTTCGTTCAGGCGGCGCGTCGACAGATAGGCCGGATGCGGTGCGAAGAATGCCGCGGTGTTGTAGCCCCAGTAGTTCGACAGATGGCGTTCGAGCAAAAAGCGCTCGTTGAGAAAGGCATGCACCGGCAGCAGTTCGACGGTTGTCACGCCGAGCTTGTGCAGGTGCTCGATAAAACGCGGCGAGGCGAGCGCGTCGAAGGTGCCCCGTTCATGGGGACGCAGGTCCGCATTCAACATCGAAGCGCCTTTCACATGCACTTCGTAGATGACCGTCTCGTCCCACGGCACTTCGGGTCGGATATCGCGCGACCAGTCGAACGCTTCGTCGATAACGACGCATTTCGGCAGCGCGGGCGCCGAGTCGCGGCGGTCGAATGAAAGGTCTTGCCGGTTCGAATGGACCCGGTATGCGAACGTCGCATCGGACCAGCGCAATGCGCCCACGAGTTTCTTCGCGTACGGGTCGAGCAGCAGCTTGTACGGATTGAAGCGGTGCCCGTGCTGCGGCTGATAGGGCCCGTATGCGCGAAAACCGTAGACCGAGCCCGGGTGCGCCCCGCGCAGATAGCCGTGCCACACTTCGTCGGTGCATTCCGGCAGAGGCAGGTGCGCGAGTTCCTTGTGGCCTGTCGGATCGAAGATGCAAAGCGCAATCTGTCGGGCGTTTGCCGAAAATACGGCGAAATTGACACCCAGCCCGTCCCACGTCGAGCCGAGCGGATAGGGTGCGCCGGTTTCCAGCCGTTCGGGTAGAAAGTTCGCCATGCCCGGTTATTCCTTGTCGATTGGAATGGGCCGCACTCGCGCATTTCACGGCGCGCGCAGCACGATCGTCGCAAGCGGCGGCAGTGTCAGCAGGGCTGATTGCGGCTTGCCGTGGCTGGCAATGCTCTCGGTTACGACGGCGCCGTCGTTGCCGACGTTCGAGCCGCCATAGATGCTTGCATCGGTATTGAGAATTTCGCTCCAGCGCCCCGCGCGTTGCAGACCGATGCGATAGCCGTGGCGTGGCATGGGCGTGAAATTGCAGACGACGGCCACTTCCGCGCCGCCGTCGTCGCAGCGCCGGTAGGAAAAGACGCTGTTCGCGCTGTCGTCGCCAATCAGCCATTCGAACCCGCCCGGTTCGGCATCGAGCGCGTAAAGAGCCGTCTCGCCAGCGTACAGACGATTGAGATCACGCACGAGCAGCTGCACGCCGCGATGCATCGGGTCGTCGAGCAGATGCCAACCCGGTGAGCCGTCGTGGTCGAATTCCGTGTGCTGCGCAAATTCGCCGCCCATGAACAGCAGCTTCTTGCCCGGGTGCGTCCACATAAAACCGAAATAGGCGCGCAGATTCGCGAATCGTTGCCAGCGGTCGCCAGGCATTTTGCCGAGCAGCGATCCTTTGCCGTGCACGACTTCGTCATGCGAGAGCGGTAATACGTAGCGCTCCGAGTACGCATAGATCATGCCGAACGTCATGTTGTGATGGTGGTAGCGCCGATAGACCGGGTCCTCGTGCATGTAGTGGAGCGTGTCGTGCATCCATCCCATGTTCCATTTAAAGTTGAAGCCCAGCCCGCCTTGCTCGACTCGTGCCGTCACACCCGGCCACGCCGTCGACTCCTCCGCCAGCGTGATGGCGCCGGGTACGCCGGGCGCGTGGGCGACCTCATGATTGACGCGCTTGAGGAACGCGATCGCTTCGAGGTTTTCGCGGCCGCCGTAGATGTTCGGCACCCACTCGCCTTGTGCGCGCGAGTAGTCGCGGTAGAGCATCGATGCAACGGCGTCGACACGCAGTCCGTCCACGTGATAGCGCGTAAGCCATGCAAGTGCGGAGGCAATCAGAAACGCGCTGACCTCGTTGCGTCCGAGGTTGTAGATCACCGTGTTCCAGTCCTGGTGGAAGCCTTCGCGTGGGTCCGAATGCTCGTAAAGCGGTGTGCCGTCAAACGCGATGAGCCCGTGCGCATCGTTCGGAAAATGCGCGCTGACCCAGTCGAGGATTACGCCGAGGCCGGCAACGTGTGCGCGGTTGACGAAATCGGCAAAGCCTTCCGGCGGCCCGAAGCGCGCCGACGGGGCGAACTGCGAAAGCGGCTGGTAGCCCCACGATCCGCCGAACGGATGCTCGGCGATCGGCAGAAACTCGACATGCGTGAACCCCATGTCGAGCGCGTAGGGGATGAGCCGGTCCGCGAGTTCGGGCCAGGTGAGCCCACGCCGGCCCTCTTCCTCGACACGCAGCCACGACTCCGCATGAACTTCATAGATTGCGATCGGCGCTTGCGGCGTTTGAAGCGCTGCGCGCCCGCTCATCCACTCGCCGTCGGTCCATGGGAAGTGTTCGATGCGCTGAGCATCAGCGACGATCGATGCCGTTGCGGGCGTGCGCTCGGTCTGCATCGCGCAGGGATCGGCTTTGAGCGGCAGCGTGTAGCCGTCGTGACGGAGGATCTCGTACTTGTAGCGCGCGCCGACGGCCAGGCGCGGCACGAACAGCTCCCAGACGCCCGCGACGTAGCGCAACCGCATCGGGTGGCGGCGGCCGTCCCACGTGTTGAAATCGCCGACCACCGACACGCGCCTTGCGTTCGGCGCCCAAACGGCGAAGCGCACGCCGGGGATGCCGTCGAGTGAGCAGGCGCGCGCGCCCAGACATTGCAGCACCGCGTACGGGTCCGAGCGTGCAAGGCGTTGCAGTGCCTCTTCGTCGAGGACGGGGCCGAACGAGTAGGTGTCTTCGATTTCCTGCTCGACGGCGTGCCAGTCGATGCGCAGCCGGTAAGGCGCCGCTCGTTCGATGAAGCCGGAAAATAGCCCATCGGGATGGATCGAAACCAGCCGGCCGAGGCACGCGCCGCTCTCACGTTCGATGACCGCGACGCCTGCCGCGCCGGGCAGGAATGCACGCACGACATCGCCCTGCGGGGTGCGATGCATGCCGAGCCGGGAGAACGGATCGGGATGGCGTGCATCGACGAGCGCTTGGATGTCGAGTGGGTCGAGCCCGATCGCCGGGTCGCGCTCGGCGATCGAATGGATGCGTGAGGACTGATCGTTCATTACGCCCACCGAAGGAAATCAGGGCGATGCCGGGGGCGCGCCGCCGCTGTCGTTGCCGTTGCTGTTGCTGTTGCAGTTGCTGTTGCTGTTTGCTCCGCTTAATCGCTTTCGACAGGTCCGCTTGCGTCATCGTTGCCCGGCCCGGGCGGCGCATCGAGCAGGCGGCTGGCCAGCGCCGCGAGTCCACGCACCGGAAGACCGAGCCAGCCAGGGCGATTCGCGGCTTCGTAGCGGACTTCGTAGGCCGCTTTCTCGATCAAGAACAGATCGAGCAGCGGCGCTTGCGCTTCAGGCGAAACCAGCGGCTGGGGAGCGCGGCTCGCGGCCTCGCGATAGCCTGTCAGAAAGCTTTCCTCGCCGCGTGTGCGGAAACGCTCGTACAGTGTGCGCTTGCGGTCTGCCATTTGTGGCGGGGCATGTTCGAGCGTAGGCTGGGCAGCCGCGCTTGCATAGGAAAGCGAGCGCAGCAGGCCCGCCACGTCGACGAGCGGGCTCTTTTTCATGCGCCGTTCGTCGACCGAACGCGCCGGCTCGCCTTCGAAGTCGATCAGATACACGTCGGCTTGCGCGATCAGCACCTGGCCCATATGGAAGTCGCCGTGCACGCGGATACGCAACGCGTCGACGTCCGTCGGTACATGGCACTCGACGGCCCGCGCGAGGCGCTCGCGCATTTCCATAAGGCCTTGCGCGGCCAGGCGGGTGTCTTCTGACAGATGACCGGCGGGCGTTGCGAGCTCGCCTGCGAGCAGATCGAGCGCGCCGGCCAGCATCGATTGCACCCCGTCGATCCAGTGGCGCAAATCTGCGGGTGTGGCGGCCTCAGGCGCGAATGCGGGGTCATCGCTCGGCGCGGCAAGCGCCGCATGAAGCTCTCCGAGCCGCCGGCCAATCATCCGCGTCAGCGCGCAGTAGCCTTCTATCTTCTCCGGGTCCGGTTCGTCGGTTTCCGAAGCCAGGGCCTGCTCCTCGATGACGCGGCGCAGGTAATCGAGGGCCCAGTTCCACGCATCGCCCTGATTGTCGATGAAGCCCTGCAGAATCGCGAGCGTATGGGGCACGCCGGCCGGGTCGACACGCACGACCTCTCCGTAAAGCGGTGCGGTGTTGGCGTAGCCGATCTCAGTCAGGTGTCGGCTCATCTCGGCTTCGGGGTGGATGCCGCCCACCACGCGCCGTACGAGCTTGAGCACGGCGCGCTCGCCGATCACGAGCGAGCTGTTGCTCTGCTCCGCGGCGATCCAGCGAATCTCGGGTGTCTCGCCGATGTCGTCGAGTTCGGTGAAGCGTGCGGTCGGAACGAAGCGGATCTCGCTCTTTTGCACCGTGGGCACCGAGGCTCGTTCGCGCAGCTTGCTCAGCACGCCGTGCGCGAACTGAGGCAACGCGAACGCGTCGGTCAAATGCCCGATGGTGCGCCCGCGCCGCACGCGGGCCAGCGCCAACTGCATGAAGAGCGGCACGGTTGTGTCGGTGCCCCAGGTGATCCCGAGCGGGAGCACGTAGCGCTGCGTATGCGTGCCGACGTCGGCCTCGATCTCCGTGAAAGCGAAGCCGGTGTCGGGTATCGTCGTCAGCGCGGCGAGCCGCACCGCGTGAAGCTTCTGGTCCTTAGAGGCGAACCAGCGGCGCCGAATCAGGTACGACGGCAGCACCTCGGACTCGAGGAGCCGCACATTCTCGGGCGTTGGCCCGGTTTGCTCGGCGCGTATGACAAGCGTCACGAACTCGGGCAGCTGTTGAGAGCCCGGCCGGCTCCACGAGGGACGGTCGTCGCTCTTGCGCAGCAGGAACCAGAGGAAGCCGTACGGCGGGAACGTCAGCAGATAGGTCAGTTGACCGATGGCCGGAAACGCCGTATCGGCCGTCATTTCCACGGGCACCCGGCCCGCGAATTCGGATAGGTCGAGCTCCACGGCCTGCGGTGCGCGTGAAAGGTTGGCCACGCAAAGAAGCGGTGGCTCGCCATCGAGTTCGCGCAGGTACGCGAGAATTTTGCGATTGGCCGGACGCAGGAAGCGGGTGCTGCCGCGCCCGAAGGTCTGTGTCGAGCGGCGTGTCGAGAGCATGCGGCGCGTCCAGTTGAGCAGTGAGTGCGGATCGCGGGTTTGCGCTTCGACGTTGACGGCGTCAAAGCCGTAAAGCGTGCCCATCAGCGGCGGCAGGACCAGTTGTTCGGGGTCTGCGCGCGAGAAGCCGCCGTTGCGGTCGGATGACCATTGCATCGGTGTGCGCACGCCGTCGCGGTCGCCGAGATGGATGTTGTCGCCCATGCCGAGCTCATCGCCGTAATAGATGACGGGCGTGCCCGGCATCGACAGCAGCAGCGAGTTGATGAGCTCGATGCGGCGCCGATCGCGCTCCATGAGCGGTGCGAGGCGACGGCGAATACCCAGGTTGAGCCGCGCGCGCCGATCGCTCGCATAGGTGTTCCAGAGATAGTCCCGCTCCGAGTCCGTCACCATCTCGAGTGTCAGCTCGTCATGGTTGCGCAGAAAAATCGCCCACTGACAGCTTGGTGGAAGTTCCGGCGTCTGCTTCATGATGTCGGTGATCGGGAAGCGGTCTTCGCTCGCGATCGCCATATAGATGCGCGGCATCAACGGGAAGTGGAATGCCATGTGGCATTCGTCTTCATCTCCGAAGTACTCCTGCACGTCCTCGGGCCACTGGTTCGCTTCGGCGAGCAGCATCCGGTTCGGATACTCGGCATCGATCGTCGCTCGTACGCGCTTCAAGATCGCATGCGTCTCGGGCAGGTTTTCGTTGCTCGTGCCCTCTCGCTCCACGAGATATGGCACCGCGTCGAGTCTCAACCCGTCAATGCCCATGTCGAGCCAGAAGCGCATGATCTGCAGCACTTCGCGCAGTACCGCGGGATTATCAAAGTTCAGGTCCGGCTGATGCGAGTAGAAGCGGTGCCAGTAGTAGGCGCCTGCGACTGGATCGTGCGTCCAGTTCGACGGCTCGGCATCGATGAAGATGACGCGCGTGTCGGCGTATTTCTTGTCCGTGTCGGACCAGACGTAGTAATTGCGGTAGGTCGAGCCAGGCTTCGCGCGGCGTGCGCGCTGAAACCAGGGATGCTGATCCGACGTGTGATTGATGACGAGTTCGGTCACGACGCGAATGCCGCGCGCGTGCGCTCCTTGAATGAAGCGCCGCAGGTCGGCGAGCGTGCCGTAGTCGGGGTGCACATTGCGGTAGTCCGCGATGTCGTAGCCGTCGTCGCGGCGCGGCGAAGGATAGAACGGCAGCAACCAGACCGTGTCGACACCGAGCTCCGCGATGTAATCGAGCTTCGCAATCAGGCCGGGAAAGTCGCCCACTCCGTCGTTGTTCGCGTCGAAGAACGATTTCACGTGCACCTGATAAATGATCGCGTCCTTGTACCAGAGCGGATCGTCCGAAAGCGGCGATGGCTTGATGCGCCGGGCGCCGCGCGTGCGGTTCGCAACGGTTTCGGCGCCCTCGCCTTGAGCAACTTGCGCAATTGATGCGCGCGCCTTGTCGTACGGCGTATCCATCTTCTGCTCTTCACGCTTCATGGTGCGCCTCCCCCGTGGCATCATGTCGATCATGCGCCGCATGAGCATGCCCATGAGCATGCCCATGAGCGTGCCCATGAGCGTGCCCATAAGCATCCCCATGCCCATCATGCTCATGCGCACGTGCGTCGCGCGGAAGCCCCGCGGCCGGCGCAATGCGCCAGATTGAAAACGGCCGTGTATCCGGTTCGATCCGAAGACGCTGTCGCCGTCCCCGCCATTCGAAACGCGCGTCGCTTATCAAGTCGGTGACCGCGAGCGCGTCCCATTCGTGCACCTTCCATTGATCGAGCGTTTGCCACGGCAACTCGATATCGGCTTCCTGTGGCTCGAACGGGTCGAGACTGATGGCCGCGAGGATCACGTTGTCGCGCGCGGTCGTCGCCTTCTCGAAGAAAAGAATTTTTTCGTTGTGTGCAGGCAGGAACGTGAGGCCGAGGTGCGAATGCAGCGCAGGGTTTGCGCGGCGAATCCGGTTCAAGGCTGTGATGACGTCGACGATGTTGCCGGGACGGTCCCAGTCCCATGCTCGCAACTGATATTTCTCCGAATCGAGGTATTCCTCGCTGTTGGGCAGTGCGTTCGCTTCGCAAAGCTCGAAGCCGCTGTAGACGCCCCATAATCCCGAGAGCGTGGCGGCCAGTGCCGCGCGGATCATGAAACCGGCGCGGCCCGACGCCTGCAAATGGCGCGGGTTGATGTCGGGCGTATTGACGAAAAAGTGCGGCCGCAAGTACTCGCGCACGTTCGTTTGCGTGAGCTCGCTCAGGTAATCGATGAAGTCGCGCTTCGACTCGCGCCATGTGAAGTATGTGTACGAGTGAGAGAACCCGATTTTCGCCAGCCGGTACATGAGACGCGGC